>CAZHDP010000012.1:0-20359 GCA_964531605.1 uncultured Burkholderiaceae bacterium
CCGGACATCTACGGCAAGATCGGCAACTCGGGCGTGAACGTGGCCACGCTCGACGACATGAAGGTGCTGTACTCGGGCTTTGACCTGTGCAACCCCACCACATCCGTGTCGATGACGATCAACGGCCCCGCGCCGTCCATCCTCGCCATGTTCATGAACACGGCCATCGACCAGAACATCGACAAGTTCAAAGCCGACAACGGTCGCGAGCCCACCGAGACCGAAACCGCCAAGATCAAGGAATGGGTGCTGGCCAATGTGCGCGGCACGGTGCAGGCGGACATCCTGAAGGAAGACCAGGGTCAGAACACCTGCATTTTCAGCACCGAGTTTTCGCTCAAAGTCATGGGCGACATCGCGCAGTACTTTGTGCACCACGACGTGCGCAACTTCTACTCGGTGTCCATCTCGGGTTACCACATCGCCGAAGCCGGGGCCAACCCGATTTCGCAGCTGGCCTTCACGCTGTCCAACGGCTTCACGTTTGTGGAAGCGTATCTGGCGCGTGGCATGCACATCGACGACTTCGCGCCCAACCTGAGCTTCTTCTTCAGCAACGGCATGGACCCCGAGTACACCGTGCTGGGCCGCGTGGCGCGCCGCATCTGGGCGGTGGCCATGAAGGAAAAATACGGTGCCAACGAACGCAGCCAAAAGCTCAAGTACCACATCCAGACCAGCGGCCGCAGCCTGCACGCGCAAGAGATCCAGTTCAACGACATCCGCACCACGTTGCAAGCCTTGATCGCGATCTACGACAACTGCAACAGCCTGCACACCAATGCGTTCGACGAGGCCATCACCACGCCCACCGAAGACTCGGTGCGCCGTGCGATGGCGATCCAGTTGATCATCAACCGCGAATGGGGCCTGGCCAAGAACGAAAACCCCAACCAGGGCGCCTTCATCATCGAAGAACTCACCGAGTTGGTCGAAGAAGCGGTGCTCACCGAATTCGAAAAAATCGCCGACCGAGGCGGTGTGCTGGGGGCCATGGAAACCGGCTACCAGCGTGGCAAGATCCAAGACGAATCGATGCACTACGAGATGCTCAAGCACACGGGGGAGTACCCCATCATCGGCGTCAACACCTTCCGCAACCCGCATGGCGACCAGGTGATGGAGAAACTGGAGTTGGCTCGCTCGACCGACGACGAAAAGCAAAGCCAGCTTCAACGCCTGCAAGACTTCCACGCCTTGCATGCCGCGCAAGCCCCGGCGCAACTCAAGCGCTTGCAGCAAGCCGTCATCGATAACGGCAACGTGTTTGAAGTGCTGATGGACGCCGTGCGTTGTTGCTCGCTGGGGCAAATCACCAATGCGCTGTTTGAGGTGGGTGGACAGTACCGCCGTAACATGTGAACCCATGACAGGTACCCCGCGCGACCACGCCGAGCAGCTGTTCGCGCAAGGGGTGTCGTGCTTGTCAGCGCAAGACCTCGCGGGTGCGGAACAGTGCTTCCAAAACGCGCTGGCGCTGGACCATGGCTTTGCCGAAGTCTGGGTCAACCTGGGCTTTGTGCGTGAGGCCCGAGGCGATGCCGCAGGCGCGGAAGCTGCCTACCAGCATGCGCTGCAAGCCGGTGCCGAGGTGTTCGAGCTGTACCTCAACCTGGGCGCTTTGTTTGCCAGCCAGCAGCGCTTCGACGAGGCGCAATGGAGTTACACCCAGGCCTTGCATCTGGATTCGACGTCTGCTGCGCTGTGGTCAAACCTGGGGGCGTTGTATTTGGCCATGCAGCAAGACGACGATGCACAAGCTTGCCTGGACCAAGCCTTGGCATTTGACCCCCAACACCGCAAAGCCCGCTTCAACCGCGCCTACCTGAACCTGCGCCAGGGTCGATTTGACACGGGCTGGCAAGACCTGGAGGCACGGGACTGGTATGGCCCAGCAGCCAGCGCCTTCCCCTGCCCGCGTTGGGCCGGCGAACCCGTGGTGGGGCGCGCGATGTTGCTGTGCTACGAGGCGGGTCACGGCGACGTGATTCAATTCGCACGCTATGTGCCTTTGCTCAAAGCACAAGGCGCCTCTCGCGTTGACCTGATCTGTCACCCCGCATTGAAACGGCTGATGACGTTGCTCGACGGTATCGGTGAAGTGATAGGCTTTGACGAAAGTCTGGCCGCGCGACATTGGGACTGCTGGACACCGTTGCTGAGCATCCCCTTTCACCTGGGCACGCGCGCAGACAGCATTCCTGCGTGTTTGCCTTACCTGTCGGTGCAGACCGATCTGCGCGACCGCTGGGGAGCAAAGCTGCCCCCACAAGGTCTCCAAGTGGGGTTGGTCTGGAAAGGCAACCCACGGTTTGAAAACGATGCGGACAGGTCACTCCGCAGTGTGCTGGACTTGGCACCGCTGTGGCAGGTGCCACACACCCAGTTTGTGAGCTTGCAAAAAGGGGCGGGGGAACAAGAGGCAGACGAAGTGCAGCTGACACAACCGCTGTTGAACCTGGGCGCACAGTTGGGCGATTTCGCAGACACGGCAGCCCTGGTGGTGCAGTTGGACCTGGTCATCTGCGTGGACACCGCCGTTGCCCACTTGGCGGGCGCGCTGGGCGTGCCATGCTGGATCATGCTGCCCGCACACATGACTGACTGGCGTTGGCTGGCTCAAGGAGATACCTCGGCATGGTATCCCGGCCACGTGCGGCTGTACCGACAAACCCAACGTGGGGATTGGTCAGGCGTGATCGCGGCATTGACAGCGGATCTGCGGGAATTCTCGGCGAAGCACTGTCACCGCCGCAAAATCGGCCCATCGGTGGACAGCGCCATCGCGGAATGCACGGGCATCACCAAGACTCCCGCATCGTCAGGCACAGCCTGAATTTGAATCACAGGAGCCGCCGCTTGGACACCGCCAAAAATGGTGGCAAAAGCGGCATCTGCCGCATCTCGGCCCGTGGCGAAGCGCACAAACCCCATCGGGATGGCCGTGCCTGACGGGTCAAACAAATACCAGCGGTCGCCCAAAAACGCCTCCACATAGGCGTGAAAGTCTGTGGGGCCCAAAGCCGGATCGGCACCGTAATCGATCCCGGTTGCAAAACGAGCCGGGATGTTCACCGCGCGGCACAAGGCAATCATCAAGTGGGCGAAATCTCGGCATACACCCACCTGGTCCATCAACGTGTCCACCGCCGACGTGTTGCCATTGCTGCTGTTGGGGGTGAACTTCACGTGGGTGGCCACCCAATCGCGGATCGCTTGTACACGGCTGTAACCTTGCCACAGGTGCCCAAACTCGCGCACGGCAAATTTGTGCAAGCGATCGGACTGGCAATAGCGGCTGGGGTACAAATACGGCAACACTTGTCCTGGCAGGTTGCTGATCCACACCTCACCCACTTGAGCGGGTTCTGCCGCATGGTGTGCGATGTCCACCGTGGCTGCGTAGCGCAACTGCAAAGGGCCGCCAAACGCTTTGAGTCGCAAGAACCGGGCTTGCGTGAGCAAATCGGTGTGCATGTCAGGCACCAAGGCCTGGCTGATTTGCAGGTTTTCAGACTTGACTTGCTGCTGGCGAGTCTGGGCCGCGTGTACGTTGAAGATGAAATCACAGCCGGGGGCGGTGATCTGGTAATTGAGTTCGATGGAAAACTGAAGTCGTACCAAGGGGGGCTTTCGTTTTCGCTGAGGCTGTCATGGCAGGGGCGGGAAATCCGCTCAAGAGATAAGCAATTGTGGGGCCAATGTGCCCGAAGTTGCCCGTATCTCTGCCTGAGGGCATCAACTCAACGCAGCCTTGATGGTGGGCGCTCAGTGGTGAACAGGGGCTTGGGCCGCTTGACGGGCCTGGGCAGCCTTCACGGTCACGTTGATCCAAGGCTTGTCCAGCGGGCGGTAGGTCTTGTGCTTCAAACCACGCAAAGAAGAGCTGCAGTGCATGGCCTTCACCACCACTTTGGGTTCCATCATCATGAGGAAGGGGTTGTCCATGGCGGCATGGGCGACATCGTGGCTGTTGTGGTTGTTGGTCATGGTCTGGGCTCCTAAGGTCGGCAAATGTTCATTCGATGGGTCAACTGTATGCCTGATGCACAAACAATGAAGTCAGCGAACAGCGCTGCTGTCTGTAGGTGTTTAGCTGACGTTGGATACCTGTGCCTGACCCTTGTCTAACCCTGATGTCTGACCTTGATGTTTGACCCGCATCAAGACACAACGTGCCGCATTGAGGGAAGATCACCTTCGGTCAATCAATCCCTTTCACACAGAAGGTCAATCATGTTCAAGCACATCGTGTTCGCCACCGACGGTTCTTCCGCTTCCGCCCATGCCGCCACCCTGGCCGTTGGGCTCGCCCGTACCCACGGTGCCACCTTGACGGCGGTCTATGTGATGGACCCCTACCCCTACATGGGCATCGGCGAGGCCAATCCGATGGGTTTCCAAGCCTACATGGACGCAGCACGCGGGGCCTCGGCACAGGCCTTCACCCAAATGGGCGAGCTGTGTGCCGGTCCGGGCGGACAGGTGGAACTGGACTGCTGTTTTGTGGAAAACGTCAGTGCCACCAAAGGTATTTTGCAACTGGCCGACGAGCGCAATGCCGACCTGATCGTGGTGGGCTCACACGGACGCGGTGGCCTTGAGAAATTGGTGCTGGGCAGTGTGGCCAGCAAGGTGGTAGCCCAATCCACCCGCCCCGTGCTTGTCATGCGCTGACAGCAACCTGGCGCAGCTTGTCATACGATGTGGGCATGCGCACAATGTCAACGGTTCTGCGGTCTTCGCTGTGGTGGGTGTCTTCAGTCACGCTGATGCTGGGCGCGTGCTCAAACATGCTGCCCCGCAGCGCCAACCAAGCGCCATCCACCTTCCAGGACTTTGCTTCAGCACAGCAAGCCTTGGAAAAAATCGTGCCCTTTGAAACGCGCATCGACGCGCTCCCCGGCTTGGGCTTTGACCCCGAAGCGGGGGTCAACGTGGTTCAAATCCCTTACCCCGAAATTGCGGCACGCCTGGCCCCCAATCCCGGCGTGCCAATTGAGGCGATGGATGCAGGCGTACGCCGTTGCATTCAGCTGCAAACGCAGTGCCGCGGCTATGTGTTCCGCTACAACCAGCAACACCGGGACCGCGAGGGCAATTTCTTCCTAGACTTTTTGAACATCAAACGTGTCACCCATGTCACGGGCTGGCAATTTGAAGCCCTGATCGTCGTGGGTGAGAACGTGGTGCTGTTTCGCAACTTTGGCGGCGAGCCCAAAACCGACCGCACCGAAAGCAACTTCAACCCCCTGGGCCCCTTCCAGCCGGCAGGCGAATCGGCAGGGCGCAGCCTGTTGCGCTGAGTGCAGGCCTAAAATCAGGCGATGGCCCCTCCTCCACCTTCTGCACCTCCCGCCCGCTCAGCGCCATCGGCGCCTCGTCCGTCTGGCCTGCCAACGGCCACCTCAGGGCCACGCCGGGTCACGGCTGCCGCCGCAGGCGTACCCGCAACACTGCGGCTGAACAAGCGCATGGCAGAACTGGGCCTGTGCTCTCGGCGCGAGGCCGACGATTGGATCGACAAGGGCTGGGTCAAAGTCAACGGCGTGGTAGCCCCGATGGGCCTGCAAGTCAAGCCCACCGACAAGATCGACGTTGACTCTGCCGCCCGAGGCCAGCAACAAAACCAGGTCACCATCTTGCTCAACAAGCCCATGGGCTTTGTGAGCGGCCAGGCCGAAGACGGCCACGAGCCCGCCGCCAGCCTGATCACGGCCCAAAGCCGCTGGCGCGACGACCGTGCCCATTGGCGCTTTTCAGGCCAACAATTGCGCGGTTTGGCCCCAGCCGGACGGCTCGACATCGACTCCATCGGCCTGCTGGTGCTCACGCAAGACGGTCGTGTGGCACGCCAGTTGATTGGCGAAGACTCTGACATCGACAAAGAGTACCTGGTGCGCGTGGCTTACCACGGCCTGGGTCAAGGCGATGGCACACGCACGCAACTGGTGCGCATGGACGACAACGACCCCATCACCCAAAATGTGCAAGCGGTCTTTCCACCCGCGATGCTGGAGCGCCTGCGCCACGGCTTGAGCCTGGACGGCAAACCCCTGCGCCCCGCGCAGGTCAGTTGGCAAAATCCAGAGCAACTGCGCTTTGTGCTGCGCGAAGGCAAAAAGCGCCAAATACGTCGCATGTGCGAGCAAGTGGGCCTCAAAGTGGTCGGCCTCAAACGCATCCGCATCGGCAAAGTCACCCTGGGCAACCTGCCCATCGGGCAGTGGCGCTATTTGGCGCCGCACGAGCAGTTCTGACGGCGTTCAATCCACCGTTGCGCCAGAGTCTTTCACTATCTTGGCCCAGCGCACCAGGTCAGTTTTGACAATGCCCGCGAGTTGCTCCGCGTTGCCTTTGAAGGGTTCGCATCCCAGCACGGCAAGGCGGTCGCGCACTTCGGGCACGTCCAGCGCTTTGGCCACTTCGGCTTGAAGGGTGTCCAACACGGCTTTGGGTGTGCCAGCAGGTGCAAACATGCCGTACCACGGGGTAGCCCCAAAACCTTTGATGGTTTCACCAATGGTGGGGCTGTCTGGCAGTGCCGCCAAGCGCTTTTCGTTCACCACGCCCAACACTTTGAGCTTGCCCGCTTTGATGAAGGCCACGGACGACGGCATGCTTTGCACGGACAGTGGCACTTGGCCACTCACCACATCGGTGGCCGCAGCAGCAGAGCCTTTGTAGGGGATGTGCTGCAGGTCGATGCCAGTGGCTTTTTGCAGCATCTCACCGATCAGGTGGTTCAAGGTACCGTTGCCTGCGGATGCAATGGCGTACTTGCCAGGCTGGGGTTTGGCCAACGCGATCAATTCGGCCACGTTGTTTGCGGCAAAACTGGGATGAGCGACCAGCACGTACCCCGCCTTGGCCAGCGGGGCCACGGGGTCGAAATCTTTGACCGGGTCAAACCCCGTTTTGGCATACAGGGCAGGGTTGATGACCTGGGCACTGTCAGCATTCACCAGCAGGGTGTAGCCGTCGGGCTTGGCCTTGGCCACCGCGGCAGTGCCGATGTTGCCCCCCGCGCCCGGCCGGTTTTCAACCACAAAGGTCTGTCCCGTTTGTTCAGTGAGCTTCTGGGCGATGACACGGGCAATGGCATCGTTGGCACCGCCTGCAGCCTGGGGCACCAGCAGCGTCACGGTTTTGCTGGGGTATCTGTCCTGAGCCCCACTGCTCAGAGAAATAGAAGCCCCCACCAACAAGGTGGCAAGAAGAGTAAGTCGACGTGTGTTCATGGCAGGTTTGATCGAAATTGAAACGGTTTGCCCAAAATATAGGGCATCCCCTCAAGCCCAGGCACGGGGTAAACGCTGTCGTGATAATCCACCCCTTGAAATTTGCATCTTGGATGCCACCTCTGGGTGGCATTTGTTGAACCGCTTTCGCTGTATTTTTTTGCTGAACCATGACCAAACAAACCCATTCATTTCAAGCCGAAGTCGCGCAGTTGCTGCACTTGGTGACCCACTCGCTGTACTCCAACAAGGAAATCTTCGTTCGCGAGCTGATTTCCAACGCGTCCGACGCTTGCGACAAGCTGCGTTACGAGTCGCTGAACAACCCTGGCCTGTACGAGGATGCGCCCAACCTCGAAGTGCGTGTGAGCTTTGACAAGGCCGCCAAAACGCTGACGATCACCGACAACGGCATCGGCATGACCGCCCAAGAGGCCATCGACCACCTGGGCACCATTGCCAAGAGCGGTACCAAAGACTTCATGAGCAAGCTGGGCGCTGAAAAGCAAGCCGACGCCAAAGACCAGGGCTCTCTGATTGGGCAGTTTGGGGTGGGCTTTTATTCAGGCTTCATCGTGGCCGACAAGATCACGGTGGAATCCCGCCGTGCGGGCACGCCCGCCAACGAAGGTGTGCGCTGGATCAGCGGTGGCACGGGTGACTTTGAAACCGAGACGATTGAACGCACACAACGTGGCACCAGCGTGATCTTGCACCTGCGCGATGACGCCCTGGAGTTCGCCGCCACCTGGAAACTCAAAGGCATCATCAACAAGTACGCTGACCACATCAGCCTGCCCATTTTGATGCGCAAGGAAGAATGGAAAGAGGGCGAAAAAGTCGAAGGCGACGACTCAGGTGCCACCAAAGGCGGCGAGATGGTGCTCACCGACGAATGGGAAACCGTCAACAAGGCCAGCGCCTTGTGGAGCCGCCCCAAAAAGGACGTGACCGACGAGCAGCACGTCGAGTTTTACAAGCAGATCAGCCATGATTTTGAAGCCCCGTTGACCTGGAGCCACAACCGTGTGGAAGGCAGCACCGAGTACACGCAATTGCTGTATGTGCCCTCCAAAGCACCGTTTGACCTGTGGAACCGCGACAAGAAAGCCGGGGTGAAGCTTTACGTCAAGCGCGTGTTCATCATGGACGACGCTGAAGCCCTGTTGCCCAGCTACCTGCGTTTCGTGAAGGGCGTGATCGATTCCGCTGACCTCCCACTCAACGTGAGCCGAGAGTTGCTGCAAGAGAGCCGCGACGTCAAAGCCATCCGCGAAGGCAACACCCGCCGCGTGCTGGGTTTGCTGGAAGACCTGGCCAAGCACGACCACGCACCTGAAGCCGCCGCAGATGCAGAGGGCGTGACCGATGTGTTGAGCGAGGAGGACAAAGCCAAACAGGGCAAGTACACCAAGTTCTACGCAGAATTCGGTGCGGTGCTCAAAGAAGGCCTGGGCGAAGACTTTGCCAACCGCGACAAGATTGCCAAATTGCTGCGCTTTGCCAGCACCAGCAGTGACACCGCCACCGTGGGTTTGGCCGACTACAAAGCCCGCATGAAAGAAGGCCAAGAGGCGATTTACTACATCACCGCCGACACCCTGGCTGCCGCCAAAAACAGCCCCCAGCTTGAAGTGTTCAAGAAAAAAGGCATCGAAGTCCTGCTGATGACGGACCGTGTGGACGAGTGGGCGTTGAACTACCTGAACGAATTTGACGGCACCCCCATGCAAAGCGTGGCCAAGGGTGCAGTGGACTTGGGCTCACTGCAAGACTAGGCTGAAAAGAAAGCAGCAGAAGAAGCTGCCGAAGCGTTCAAGCCCATGCTCGCCAAACTCAAGGAAGCACTCAAAGACAAGACAGAGGACGTGCGCGCCACCAGCCGCTTGGTGGACAGCCCCGCGTGTTTGGTGGTCAGCGACCACGGCATGAGCACGCAGTTGGCCCGCATGCTGAAGCAAGCCGGACAAAGCGCCCCAGAGACCAAGCCCATCCTGGAGGTGAACCCCGAGCATGCATTGGTCAAAAAGCTGGACGGCTCAGTGCACTTCCACGATTTGGCTCACATCCTGTTCGACCAAGCCCTGTTGGCCGAGGGTGGCTTGCCAGAAGACCCTGCGGCTTACGTCAAACGCGTCAACGCGTTGTTGGTCTGACGTTTGAGGTCTCTTTGGCGTTGACTCAGCGCAACTGAAAAGCCGGAGGACGGGCTGAGACCAATGCCCCCTCCGAGCCGTGGGAGACCTTGAACACCGCCACGGTATCCACCAGCTCTTGCGCCTGCATTTTGAGGCTGGAGGCCGCGGCGGCCATCTCTTCCACCAAGGCAGCGTTCTGCTGGGTCGCCTGGTCCATTTGTGTCACCGCCTCGCCAACCTGGGCCACACCTGAGGCCTGCTCGTTGCTGGCGGAGCTGATCTCGCCCATGATGTTGGTGACGCGGCGGATGCTCTCCACCACCTCGGTCATGGTCGAGCCCGCCTTGTCAACCAGAGCGGTGCCTTGGTCCACACGTTCCACGCTGGTCACGATCAAGGTCTTGATCTCCTTGGCGGCATCGGCACTTCTGCCGGCCAAACTGCGCACTTCGCTGGCCACCACGGCAAACCCACGCCCTTGCTCGCCTGCGCGGGCGGCTTCAACCGCCGCGTTCAAAGCCAGGATGTTGGTCTGAAAGGCAATGCCGTCAATCACGCTGATGATGTCTGCTATCTTTTTGCTGGAATCGTTGATGCCTCGCATGGTTTCAACCACTTGCGCGACCACATCACCCCCCTGCACAGCCACAGCCGATGCACTTTGGGCCAACTGATTGGCTTCTTTCGCGCTGTCGGCGTTGTTGCGCACGGTCGCACCAAGCTGCTCCATCGAGGCAGCAGTCTGTTGCAAGGCACTGGCCTGGCTTTCCGTGCGTGACGACAGGTCGTTGTTGCCAGAGGCGATTTGAGCGCTGGCGGTGGCGACCGACTCAGAGCCCTGGCGCACTTGGGTCACCACCCTCGACAGGTGTTCACGCATGGTCTCTAGCGCCATCATCAACTGACCCAGCTCGTTGCTCCCGTAGACCGGCACGTGTACCTGAAGGTCTCCTTGCGACACCGCCGTGGCCACGGCAACGGCCTCAGACACAGGGCCAGAAATGCTGCGAATGAACACCACGGCAATGACCGCACCACCGCCAAAGCCCAGCAAGGTCAAGAACACCATGAGCATCTGGAGCCGATGAAACCCATTGACTCGGTTTTGCAATTCATCGGTCAAGGTTTTCATGGCCAGCGCATTGAAGTCATACAAACCGTTGATGGTTCGTGTGAATTCATCAAAGTAGTCTCCCGCGGGGTATTTGATGTCTGTGGCGCTGATCAGGGTTTGGTCTGCCAACTGAAGGGTCTTGTCCACTGCAGCTCGGCTGTTCTGTGCTTGTGCTTCAAGCAAGGCTTTGAAGGCCGGGCTGTTCTCGCTGGCTCGTCTGAGGTTGCGAAAAAACTCATGTTGTACGTCCTGCGCGCGGCGGTTCAAGGCTTGCAAGGTCGCTCGACCCTCAGGTGGCAACGAGCCCAGCGTCAAAAAGCTGGCACCTTGCGCACGCATCTGTCCCAAATTTTCGGCCAAGGCGGGCATGTTGACCAAAGAGGCTTGAATGAGAAAGTAAGTGTGTGCATCGGGGTCCAGCGACAAACCAAACTCGCTGAGCACCTCTTCATTGATGACGAGCAAGTTAGAAATCAATTGCGAGTGCTGGCGGGTGCTTTCCGCGCTTTTCAAGCTGGCGCTGCTGACGCCCTGCTCTAAGCTGATCCAGTCTTGACGCACCGTTGCCCAGGGCTTGGAGATGCGCTCGCCCGCATTGGCCGCTTTGAAGGCGACATCCAAAGCGTCCATGGCCTGGACCAATTTGTCTTTCACACCGGGTCGCTGCGCAGCTAACTTTTGATTGCCGTTGAGAGCAGAGGCCGACAAACCGCGGTGAATTTGCGCCAGTTGAATGACTTTGTTCAGCTGTACCACCGATGGGCCTGCACTGTTTTCATGTTTGGCGACTTCGACCTGAGCCAAAGTATTGACCATGTAAAACGCGGTTGGCACGATCGCCATCACGGCGGCGATAACCCCCAAAATCAGAAACTTCTGAAACAAACTCATGCGGTGGGCGAGGGACATGGCAGCCTTGCGGACAGGTTGAATGACATCAGCACCAAAAAAGTGCTAATAAATGAAACACGTTGGTGCATTATTGAACCGACCGAAAATCCCAGTGGCAGACTCGGGTAACACCGTACCGCATCTGTGGAACAAGCCTGTGGTGAGTCATCTTTCGGGGGTTAGAATGGCCAACAACACAAGGTACTGAGACATGCCACTTCAATCCCTGCAACACCCGCTGATCACCCTGGAAGCCCATGAACTCGCCATGCTGCGCAAAGTCCAGCAGTTGGTCACGGATCACATAGGACCACAAGCTGCTGCCGTTGCCGAGCGCGATGTGTTTGCCTGGGAGACTTTCAGGTTGTTGGGCAAAGAAGGGGTGATCGCAACCGCATTTCCAAATGCCTACGGTGGGAGCGAAGCCAGCATGGCGCTGCGGGTGCGCATCATCGAAGAACTGGGCAGCGTGTGCACCACGTCGGCCTCGTTGATCACGGGAACGGATTTGTCCTCTCGCCCCATTGTTGCAGGCGCCAGTGAGGCGCTCAAAGCCGAGTTGATTCCAGACCTGGCCAGCGGTGCCAAACAATCCGCCTTTGCACTGACCGAACCCGGTGCGGGCAGCGATGTGGCGCGCATGGCATGTCACTTCACTGACGACGTGGATGGTGGTGTGCGGATTTCAGGCCAGAAAAAGTTCATCACCCGTGCGAACACGGCTGATGTCTTTGTCGTGGTGGCACGGCGCGACGGTGGCCCAGTCGGGGCGAAAGGATTGTCAGCGTTTGTCGTGTCCGCCAAGGCGCCAGGCGTCAAGGTGTCAGCCACGATCCCCAAAATGGGTTGGAACGGCGTCCCCATCTGCATGATTGACTTCGACCAAGTGCACGTGCCTGCAGGGCACCGCTTGGGTGACGAAGGCAAAGGGATGGCGATCGCGCAAGACACCTTGCTGCGTGCACGCATCGGTCACGCCGCCATTGCCTTGGGACGCATGCGGGGCGCCCTGCAAATTGCCACGCAATATGCCAACCACCGACAGGTGTTTGGCCATGCGGTCAGCGCTCACCAAGGCATCCAATGGATGATCGCGCAGATGGCGGCGACGCTGGAATCGACACGCTGTCTCGTTTACGCGTGCGCCAAACGGTATGACCAACACGATGCCGACGTGTCTGTCCACGCGTCCATCGCCAAAATGCACGCCACGGATGCATGCATGAAAGTGGTGGTCGACTGCCTGCAACTGTTGGGCGGCAACGGCTACTTGAAGGCCTATCCGATGGAGCGTTTCATGCGGGATGCCAAGATGAACCAAATTGGCGAGGGTACCAGCGAGGTGCACAAAAACCTGATTGGCCGCCATGTGTTGCAACAGGCCGCCAGCTTGGCTCAACACCCTTGCCTGGACCTCGATCCAGACCTGTTTGGACTGTGATGCCTCGCCAGCAGGCCTCAGGCGGTCCAACAGACGCGCTGACCAACGCGCTGTGCCAACGGCTGGGCATACGCTACCCGATCTTTGGCTTGGCTCACCGCATTGAGGTGGCTGCGGCCATTTCGCAAGCCGGGGGCTTGGGGGTTTACGCTGCAGCGCGCGACGGCCCCGATGAATTGGCGGGGAAGCTCAAAGCCCTGCGGCAGTTGTGCCCCAACCACCCCGTGGGGGTGGATTTGTTGCTGCCGACGGCATTGCCAGGGGAAGCGCAGTCGATAGAAGCGCTGCGTGCGGCAGCACCGCCAGCGCACCAGGCGTTTGTTGCCGCCCTGGCTGCAACGCACCACGTGCCACCACCAACCCATGGCAACTTTTTTTCGCACTATGTGCGCTCCCAGTCCTTGTTTGACGAGCAAATGGATGCGGTGGTAGCCAGTGGCATGGAGGTGTTTGCCGCGGGGGTAGGAACGCCACCCCAAGTGCTGGCCCGGGCCAAAGCGGCGGGACAACACACCATGGCGTTGGTGGGACATCCCAAACACGCGCAAAAAGCCATCGCTGCAAATGTCGACATCCTGGTCGCACAAGGTTATGACGCGGGGGGGCACACCGGCACCATCGGCACGTTCAGCCTGGTCCCTCAGATCGTGGCATTGGCCGGGGGGCGGCCCGTGGTGGCCGCGGGGGGCATTGGCTGCGGCGCTCAAGTGGCAGCCGCATTGGCCATGGGCGCTCAGGGTGCGTGGCTAGGGACGCTGTGGTTGGGCACACGCGAACACGCGCTCCCAACTGCGCTGACGAACAAACTGATCGCCGCAGCCAGCGACGACACGGTGATCACCCGGGCGCACAGTGGCAAGCCCTGTCGCGTGGTGCGCAGCGCCTTTTCGGACGCCTGGGCGGCACCTGGCGCACCGGAGCCTTTGGCCATGCCTCACCAGCAAGCCTTGATTGGCGCCTTGTTGGCTGCTGTGGAAGAACATGAGCATGCCGACCTCATTTACGAGGCCGCAGGGCAAAGCGTGGCTTGGCTGGAACGCATTGAGCCGGTGACGGACGTGATGGAGCGCTTGGTCGGTGAATTGAAAACAGCACTCCAACAGCTCAGCCCCTACGTGGCCCAGACAAGGTAAAGTCGAATTGAATGTGCAGTTGAATCACAGGAGACAGTCCATGCAGCGTCGCGATTTTCACACCCAGGTGTTGAGCACCATCGGGGCCACTGCGGTTGCCTTGTCACCCTGGGGCTTAGCGAGGGCACAGCCTCGGCCCACGGGCCCTGGCGACTTTCCCAACAAACCCATTCGCATCATCGTGCCCTACCCAGCGGGCGGGGTCGTGGATGTGGTCATGCGCGCGGTGGCCAATCCGATGTCGGAAGAGATGCCACAAAGGGTGATCGTCGAAAACCGCACCGGTGCCGACGGTCGCATAGGCTTGACGGCCGTGGCGCAAGCGCCTGCTGACGGGTACACCCTGCTGTCGGCCACGCCGCTGATCTCGGTAGGCGAACACCTGATGGCTGAAATGGCTGGGCGTTCGAAGGATTTCACAGGTGTCTGCGGCATTGCCGCGCCACCTGCTGTGTTCGTCGTGTGGAGTGGCTTGGGGCCGAAGACGATGCAGGAGTTCATCGCGCTGGCCAAATCGAAACCTGGTGAGTTGAACGTGCCCAACCCTGGCACGGGCAGCTCGAACCACCTGGGGCAGGAGCTGCTGTTTGACCACACAGGCATCAAGCTCACCAACGTGAATTACCGTGGACAACCGCCCTCGCTCACCGACTTGGCAGATGGCCGTTTGCACTTCGGCCTGATCGCGCAATCGTTGGCGCTGCCCATGATCCAGAGTGGCAAATTCACAGCACTCGCAGTGAATGCGGCGAAACGCACCCGGTCATTGCCCAACGTCCCCACCATCGTTGAAGCAGGTTTGCCTGAAGTGCTGGTGCAAGCTTGGTACGGCATCGCCGCACCGGCAAAAACCCCAACGCCTGTGGTCGACTACCTGAGCCAACAGTTTTTAAAGACCCTGGCAAGCGCCGAGACACGAGCCAAGTTAGAAAGCATGGATGCGGAAATCCTGGCTTGGGACAAGGCCCGGTTCAACACCACCATCACCAACGAGTTCACCCGTTGGGGTGATGTGATCAAGCGCCGCGACATCAAGATGAGTTGAACACCACACTTGACACCTGGACCCTGAGGCGGTTCACAGGGGCTGGATCAGCACCTTGCGAAACTTCACGATGCCGCTGCCGTATTGCAGGGCAATGTGGCCCTTGGCATGGGCTTTGTCGCTGACATCGACCGTGGTTGCGCCATTGAGTTTCACGGTCAACTGCGTACCTTTGGCCGTGATTTCCATGGTGTTCCATTGCCCGCCCGCCTTGGGCATGGGGATCACTTTGGCGATGTCCACGATGGCGCCTGTGCCGTAAGTCGGATCGGGACGGGTATCCCAAATGTTGACTTCGTAGCAGGTCCCTGCATCAACCTTCAGCGGATCTTCGCAGCGGATGAAAATGCCGCTGTTGGTTTGAGCATCGACCCAAAACTCAGCGTAAATGCGGTAATCGGCGTAAATCTTCTTGGACACCAGGTAGCTGGGCACTTTGCTCGACAAGAAGTCTGCTTGCAACTGGCCATCTTGCAAGCGCCAGTTGGCGGCACCCAGCAGGGTCCAATCGTTGAGGTTGGATCCTGCGTCATACAGGGGTGTCCAGTTTCCGGCCGGGGTGCTGGAAGGCAGGTTCGCACAGCCGATCGCACTGAGTGCCAGGGTGGTGGTTGCCAGCAGGCGGACAAGGGGTTTCAAGCGAGATGTCATGACGGTCTCCGGTGGTGATGTGTGAAAAGGCACAGGCCAGTGTCTAGGCTCAATACGACTTTGGCAAGCCCAGCACTTTTTCGGCAATGTAGCAAAGGATGAGCTGCGGGCTGACCGGGGCCAGACGGGGTATCCACGATTCACGCAGGTAGCGCTCGACGTGGTATTCCTTCGCATAACCCATCCCACCATGGGTAAAGATGGCATTCTCGCAAGCGTGGTAACAAGCTTCAGCACCTAAAAATTTGGCTGCATTGGCCTCGGCGGCACAAGGCTGGTGAGCGTCATACAGGCTGGCCGCTTTGTAAACCATGAGGTGCGCAGCTTCGAGTTCCATCCACGACTTGGCCAAGGGATGTTGTATGCCTTGGTTCATGCCGATGGGGCGATCAAACACTTCGCGCTCACCGGCATACGCTGTCGCGCGCCGCAAAGCTGCACGCCCCAGCCCAATGGCCTCGGCAGCGATCAAGATGCGCTCGGGGTTCAGGCCATGCAAGATGTAGCTGAACCCCTTGCCCTCTTCACCGATACGGTCTTCCACGGGGATGCGCAAACCGTCGATGAACACCTGGTTGCTGTCGACCGCCTTGCGCCCCATCTTTTCGATCTCTCGGACCTCGACCTTGCTGCGGTCCAGGTCGGTGTAAAACAAGCTCAAGCCGTGCGTGCCCGTGGCTTCTTCGACCGCCGTGGTGCGCGCCAACAGCAGGATCTTGTTGGCGACTTGGGCCGTGGATATCCAGACCTTTTGACCGGTCACGACGTAGTGATCGCCGTCGCGCACCGCCCGGGTTTTGAGTTTCAGGGTGTTGAGCCCGGTATTGGGTTCAGTGACGCCGAAGCAAGCACGGTCTGTGCCTTGGATCAATGGCGGGAGCCACCTCTTTTTTTGTGCATCGGTGCCAAAGACCACCACAGGATGCAAACCAAAAATATTCATGTGCACGGCCGATGCGCCCGACAAACCAGCCCCGGTGGCGGCAATGGTGTGCATCATCAATGCGGCTTCGGTGATGCCCAGGCCCGCGCCGCCATAGGCTTCGGGCATGGCGATGCCCAGCCAACCCGACTTCGCCAACGCCTGGTGAAAATCGGAGGGGAATCCACCCTCGCGGTCACGGGTCAGCCAGTAGTCGTCGTCAAAGGGCTCGCAAATGCGTTCGATGGCATCGCGGATTTGCAACTGGTCAGGGGAAAGTGCGAAGTCCATGGCTCACTCCGGCTTGATGCCTGCCTGCTTGATCAAGCTGGTCCAGTAGGTCAGCTGGTCGGCCACGTACTGGGTGAATTCTTCGGGCGTGCGCGTGGGCCAGACCGAAAACCCAATCTGAGCCAATTTGTCTTGCACTTCTTTGTCTGTCAGCACCTGCTGCAACTCGGTGTTGAGCCGATCAACGATGGGCTTGGGCAAACCTGCGGGCCCAAAAATACCATTCCACGACACGAGTTCAAAGCCAGTGATTGTTTTGCCAATCGGGGGCACACCAGGCAACATCTTGGTGGTCTCAGACCCCAGCACCGCCAGTGTGCGGATTTTGTCGGTCTTCATCATGGCCATGCCTGAACCAAAATCAGGCACATAGACTTGAACCTGCCCTCCAATCAAGTCCGTCATGGCCTGCGGACTGGACTTGTAAGGGATAGACACGATGTTGACACCGGTCATGCGCTTGAGGGTTTCCATCGCCACCAAGGACGTGCTGTTGGGCGTGGCATACGACAGTTTGCCGGGGTTGGCTGTGGCATAGGCAATCAGCTCTTTCACATTGTTGGCAGGCACGCTGGGGTGCACCGCCAGCGCAAAAGGCAACTCCCCCACCCGGGCAATGGGGGTGAAATCTTTGATCGGGTCGTACCGCAAATTCTGGAACAGGCTGGGATTGGCCGAATGCGACGTGTTCGTGGTCATGAACAGCGTGTAACCATCAGGCTTGGCCTTGGCCACAAACTGAGCACCGACCTGTGCGCTGGCACCCGGCTTGTTGTCGACCACCACCGTCTGCTTGAGTCGCTCAGACAACTTCTGCGCCACGGTACGGGCCACCGAATCGGTGCCACTGCCCGCGGCAAAAGGAACCACCAAGGTCACGGGCCCTGTGGGGTAGGTTTGAGCCAAAGCAAAGGGTGAGCCCGCAAGCCCAGCGAGGCCGCACAACAGCGCGGCAAAACGCACGATACCGAATGGGATGTTCAACACGTCAGTCTCCAGACAACAAGAAGCCACATCAGTGGGCATCGTCAGACTTTAACGTGTGTGCAGACTCCGCGCGTGTCGCATGGATGCCAAACCCGCCCGACAGGGCCTCGGGGCAGGCGGCAACGATCAGGCGTTGATCAGGCCTGAGGCAGCGCGCTCACCTCTCGCAGCATCTCTGGCGTGGCAACGGGCAAGCCAAAATACTCCAAGTAAGCGGGGATCTGTTCAAACAGCATGTCAGACCCAACCTGCACCGCGCAACCACGCGCTTTGGCAGCGGCAAGAAAGGCTGTGGTTTCTTTTTTCATCACGACTTCACCCACAAAAGTGGAAGAAGCCAGACGAGACATGTCCATGGGCAGTGGGTCACCATCGTTCATGCCCAGCGGGGTCGCGTTGACCACCAAATCCTGACCAGCGGGGTCATTGGCACCGACCGTCACGCGCAGCGCAGGACAGTGTTGCTTCAAGCGCTCGCCCAACCCTTGGGCTGATGCGACGTTCACATCAAAAAGTGTCAACTCTCCCACACCTGCTGCAGCCAGCGATGCAGCTATGGCGCAGCCTACACCACCGCTGCCCACGACCAATGCGCGGGCACCCTTGAGGACAACACCTTTGCGCAGCACACCACGGACAAATCCTTCACCGTCAAACATGTCCCCCTGGAGACGGCCATCTGGCAAACGCCTGACGGCATTGCACGCCCCTGCGATGGCGGCGGCAGGCAACACCTCGTCAAGCAAGCCCACGGTCGTGACTTTGTGCGGCATGGTGATCAGCGCACCACGGATGTTCGACAGCTTGAAGACGCTGCGCAGAAAGTCTGGATAGTGTGCAGCTTCGCAACCCATGGGCACCACGACGGCATTGGCACCGGCCCTCACGAACCAAGGGTTGTAGATGCTTGGCGCCTTGAAGGCGTGTGTAGGGAAGCCAATGTGGGCAATGAGTTCCGTGTTGCCGTTGATGTGCATGACGTGGATAAGCTGAACGAGACAGTATGGGATTAAGAGGCGGCCTGGGCGGCATTCACGGCGGCACGCAGGGCCAGCTGGTAGCTGTCTGCACCAAAGCCGCAAATTTGGCCTTTGACAATTTCGGCAAACACCGAGACGTGTCTAAATGCTTCACGTGCGTGGATGTTCGACATGTGAACTTCAACCACAGGGCAGGTCAAGATTGCCAACGCATCGCGAATCCCGTAGCTGTAGTGTGTCCACGCACCTGCATTGATGAGCACGCCATCGACACCGTCGAGCAACGACGGATCCCACGGCTGGAAGATCAGGTCCGGGTACGCGAGCGCCAGGCCCGGGTACAGGTCCGCCGCTGCGTTGCCCGCCTGGCTGTCACCGGTTGCGAAGGCGACCTCGATACCTGGGTGCTGCGCGCAGAGGCGCAACAGCTCGGCTCCGGTGAACCCCGATGCGCCGATGATCCCGATCCGTGCCGTTGCCATGACGGACATCCTAGCGCAGTGCCATGCACCGCGACGCATATTTCTGCAACGCTCCGTCGACCCCCGCTCGACCCCCCGCTCGATCCCCCACTCAGGCCCCGGTCGGTTTCCCGTCCCCGGACCCGGTTCTGTTGCGCAGAACCGCAGAGTTCTCTGCGGTTCTGCGCAACAGAAACGGGAGGGCGAGCGGGATGGGGTTGCAGGTGTGAAGTGAGGCGGGGTGTGGGAGCCGGGGTGGGGCGTGCGGTTACGCCCGCAGGGTGGCGTCGTGGGTGGCGGTGACCTCGTCGATGATCGATTGGCGGACCACCGCGAGCTCGGCGTCGGTCAGGGTGCGGTCGTCGGCCTGGAGCCGAAGGCGGAACGCCAAGCTGCGACGGTCATCGCCCAGCGCCGCTGAACGGAACACGTCGAACAGGTCGAGCTCCCGCAGCAGCGGTGCACCCGCCCCACGGATCGTGGTGCGGACCGCAGCAGCGGGGATCCGATCATCGACGACGAACGCGAGATCCACATCTGATGATGGGAAGCGGCTGACGACCTTGGCCTGACGAACCGGGACGGGCAGCTCCAGGAGCGTACCGAGCTCGAGCTCCAACCATGCGACCCGTTCGTCGATGCCGAACCGCTCGAGGACCTGCGGGTCGATCTCGCCGACCGTGCCGGCGTCGATGCCGGCGACCTCGACAATCGAACTGCGAACCGGATGCAGGCCAGGGAGCTCTTCGGCCCGCAACGCGATGGGCCCGACGCCCAGCGCTGCGACGACGACGTCGAGCAGCTCGACGGCGCGCGGTGCCTCCTGTCCGGAGAGCACCACGGCGAGCTGTTCACGCTCCCCGTCGAGCACACGTCCCAGACGGGCCGACTCGTCACGATCGACGATCGCTCGGGTCGCACGCCCGAGACGCGCGCGATCTACAGCCTCTGGCACGAAAACGGTTGGCTCGTCTTCCTGATCGCGCTCGTCCCCCACCGTTCGATCGCGATGCTCTCGCACCCTTTCTGGTACATGGCGCCCGTGCTCACGCACTTAAAATTTC
>CAZHDP010000012.1:20369-20749 GCA_964531605.1 uncultured Burkholderiaceae bacterium
ACGGGCCGACTCGTCACGATCGACGATCGCTCCCCGATCGCCGAGCTCGAAGACCCGGCCGATCTCGGCCAGCCAGACGCCGGTTCGCCGGTGGCTCGCGTTGTAGGCGATCGCTGCGAGCAGACCAGGGCACAGCGACGTGCGCAGCACCGACTCCTCGGCGGCAAGCGGGTTGGCGAGCACCAGACCGGTCGGCTCCAGACCGCATCGCTCCAAGTCGCCCGGGGCGAGGAACGGCATCGGCATGGCTTCGCTGACACCGAAGCCGGCCAGCGCACGACGCAGCACCCGTCGGGCGCGCTGCGAGGCGCTGAGCCCCCCGGGATGTGGCGACACCGGCACCGTGCGAGGGATGCGCGACAGGCCGTACATCCGGCCGA
>CAZHDP010000013.1:0-3481 GCA_964531605.1 uncultured Burkholderiaceae bacterium
CAACTGGTCTTCGCGGTCCTTCCAGTTGATGGTGCCGCGTTTTTGCTCGGCAAAGCGACAGGCATCGCACACACCGTCCTCGTCAAACACGATGGTGGCTTTTTTGCTGGCCTTGGTGTGCTCGTACTCCACCGCCGAATTGGGCCGCTGGTTGGAAATCACACAGTGCTTGCAAAAGTGCACATAGCGCGGCAAGCCGTACTTGATGTCGGCATCGTCAGCAGACGCAGCAAAAGCCGACAAATCGACAGGAGCAGGGTTCGGTATCAATGACATGGTGAGCTAGTTTAGAACGTCAGAATGGTTTGAAGTCGCCAGCAAGGATTGCAACACTGCGACAACCTTTGGGGTGGCCAGCGCGTGCGCGTCGGGCACACGCCGGGGCAAGGCCAAACAGCGTTGAAAAGCGGCTTCGAGGTCGTCCAAAGGCACGACCTCGTCAGCCAGGCCATAGGCGTGCAGCGGCATCGCGTGGTCAAACACCGAGCCACGCACCTGCAACACGCGTGCGCCGATCAGATGCCCCTCCAAGCCCACCGTGGAGGTCAGCGTGACCACCACGTCTGTGGCGTGAAGTAAGGTCTGCAAAGGCCATTCTTGGCCCGTGACAACGATGCGCGGGTGGTCAGGCAGGTCAGGAGCTGCTTCGCCGGCACGCGGCCGCACGCACAGCACACAGTCTTCTCGGGCCTGCACCAAAGCCACCAGCGCTGCCAGTGCGCGCGCAGGCAAAGTCGGGTCACCGCGCTCGCCGTTGAACGGATGCACGGCGGGCTCCACCTGTGTCGGCCACAAAATCACCTTGCGGTTGTGCCAACCTCGCTGTTGTCGCAAGGCTTGGCCATGCTCAACCAGCACGGGGTCATGCAACGCATCAAATGCAGGGTTGCCAGTGACAGCGATCTGTGACGGTTGCCGACCAGCACGGATCAAAAAGTCTTTCACCGCCGCATTCAGCACACACACCTGCTGCGCGTAATCTGACGCACCAATCCACTGCACCTCATCAATGGCAAACAAGTCGACGATACAGGCCGCAGGCACACCGAGTTGCCCTGCCGCGATGATGGCTGCGCGCTCACCACGCGGTGAATTAGTGGCCACCACCAAGTCGGCGTGCAAGCCTTGCACGATGCGCCGCAATGTGGGCACGGGCAGGAAAGCCTGCCGTCCGCGCTCGGCGTAACGGCGCGCCGCCTCTTGGGCACCAACCTCGGACACCAAGTCGGCGTAAGACAAGCCCAGGTAAGCCGCCGTTTCGTCAGGGTCGGTCACGGGGCCTGTCAAATCGGCCAACAAGGCGCGCCCGTGGGCCACCGCGTGCGCATCGTCAGGGCGCACTACATCCTTGAATTGAATCAACGGTAAACCTGCTTGCCTCACTTCCGCTGCGGCTGTGGTCAGCCCAAGCACGTGCACGTGCACACCGGGCAGAGCCTGCATCACCTTGGCAACAGGCAGCACCATGCGCACATGCCCGCTGCCATAGCAGACGAAAAGCACATTCCGATGTGGTGCCGTCATGTACCCGAGCCCCTAGGCTGATCCCACAAGGCCAAAGCCGCCAGCGCCCGCAGCTCACGGGTGAAGTTGGCTCGCCCATCGCGGTGTTGTTCCAGCATCTTTTGAACCTGTTCGGCGTGGCAGGTGGACCTGAGAAGCTCACTTTTTTGTAGCAAATCGCAAAGCCAGGTGTAACGCTCCGTGCGGAACCAATCGCCGATGGGAACCGTGAACATCTGCTTTTGACGGTACGCCAAGTCCGCACCGATCATCGGCGTCACTGCTTTTTTGAACCAGTGCTTTTTGTCGACACCCTTATCGTCCCGGTGCAACTTGGTCGCACCTCGGGATCGAAAGGCCAGTTCCATCACGCGGTAATCCAAAAACGGGGTGCGCGCCTCGATGCTGACAGCCATGCCCATGCGGTCTGGCTTGACCAGGTTGTTGCCGCTCAGCAGCAATTGCATGTCCAGGTACAGCGCCTGGTTGACGCGGTCAAAATGCGCGGCTTCATCAAGCCACGGCTGTGCTGCCACCGTAAAGCTGTCGATGCCTTCGAGTTGCGAGCGAAGCGCTGGTGTGTACAAATCCAGTTTTGCTTGCGGAGAAAACAGCGAGATCGAATCAAAGTATTGGCGCTGAAACGCAGCTGCAGACAGGGTCTGGGCATCGGGTCTGGCAAAAAAGGCGGCGTACTTGTCATACCCGGCAAACAGCTCGTCGCCCCCGTCCCCGGTCAGCACCACTTTCACGTGTTTGGCGGCCAACTCGCTCACCCGCAAAGTCGGCATGAAGGACGCATCACCATGCGGTTGGTCCAGGTGGTACAGCACCTTGGGCCATTGGGCGAGCATGTTGAGCTCGGCCACCTCCATCACATGCTCGCAACCAAAGCGGTCTGCCGCTTGCTGCGCAAAGGCAGACTCGTCATAACGCGGGTCGGCAAAACCGATGCAAAAGGTCTTGACTGGCGCTTTGACGTGGCGCGCCATCATGCCCACGATGCTGCTGGAATCCACACCACCCGAGAGGAAAGCGCCAAACGGCACATCGGCACGCAAGCGGATGCGCGTGGCATCGTCAAGCAAGGTCAAAAATTCATCCGACCACTCCTCAAACCGATGGTCCTGTTCATGCTGATCGGCCAAGCTCCACCAGCGCTGGGTCTGCACACCCAAAGCACCGGGCTGACGGTCAAAGCGCAGCCAGGTGCCTGGCATCACATGGCGAACGCCTTGGTAGATGGTCCACGGCGCGGGGATGTAATTGAAGGTCAAGTAGTGGTGTATGGCTTCCAAATCCGTCGCAGGCGTCGCTTTACGGCCTTGGCCAAAGGCCAGCAGCGATTTGATTTCAGACGCGAACAGCACCTGCTCACCATCGTCTTGCACGTACAGCGGCTTCACGCCCACACGGTCGCGCACGAGGTACAGCGCATCTTCGCGGGCGTCGTCAATGGCGATGGCAAACATGCCGTTGAGCCGCCGCACGAAAGCGATGCCTTCGCGCTCGTACAAGCGCAGCAGCACCTCGGTGTCAGAGGCCGTGCGCAGTTGCACGCCCTGCGCACGCAACTCAGCGGCCAACTCCACATGGTTGAAGATTTCGCCGTTTTGCACGACGGCAATTTGCCCGTCATCACTGACAAACGGTTGGTGCCCGCCGCCGATGTCGATGATGGACAAGCGGCGGTTACCGATGGCAACGCCACGCGCAGGCGGTTGCCAAATGCCCTCGTCGTCCGGCCCTCGGTGCACCAGTTGGTGGGCCATCGCCTGCAAGCCCTCCTGCGGCGCACCTTCACGGCGTCGGTGCCAGTAGCCAAAGATGCCGCACATCAGTTGCTGCCCTTGCCGGTGAGCCGGCCCAGTGTCCACACCATGACCTTCAGGTCCAGCCACAGCGAGGGTTCACGGCTGTATTGCAAGTCCAAGGCCAAGCGCTGCTCAGGGGTTGCGGCAGAGCGAAGTTGGGCTTG
>CAZHDP010000013.1:3491-18697 GCA_964531605.1 uncultured Burkholderiaceae bacterium
GGGCGAACCTGGCAGCGTTGCCCCCAATCGGCCTCGGTGTACAAACTGCGCTGGGCGGGCACGTCGGGACGCGGCCCCACCAGACTCATGTCACCAATCAACACATTCCAAAGTTGGGGCAATTCGTCCAGGCTGGTGCGCCGGATGACGCGGCCCACGCGGGTGATCCGAGGGTCGTCAGCCGAAGTGAAGTAAGGGCCGATAGAGGCCGCATTTTTGACCATGCTGCGGAACTTGAGCATGCCAAATTCGCGCCCATGCAGTCCGATGCGGGTCTGCCGAAACAGCACGGGCAAGCCACTTTCCCAGGCCACCGCGAGTGCCGTCAACGCCAGCACGGGACTGATCAGCAGCAGCACGATGCACGACACCACGATGTCAAACAGGCGCTTCATTAAAGGCCCATCGCCTTCTCGGCCTTCTGCGCCTTGTCTGCCATGCCGTCGGCAATGGCCTCAATGCATGCGGCAATGCGTGCTTGGTCAGCCAACACTTGGGTGGCACTGCGCTGGGCCAGGCTCGCCTCGGCCACCCGAATGGCGGCCACTTCGTCTTCAAACGAGGTCTGCGCATCACTGCGGTGAAAAGTGCGCGACAAGATCACAGCGGTAGAGCCCAAGCGCAAATGCTCGGCCAGCACGTCCCGACCAGGCAGCAGGCCCTCGTCCAAGCGAGCCACACCACCAAAACCAAAGCGCAAGCCTTGCGCCTTGGCGGCACGCGCCACGGTGTCCACCGCGCCCATGGCCAACGGCTCGAACATGAAGCGCAAGCCCATAGAGATGTGCAGGTCGTTCAGGCCAACATACACCTCGGCCAAGCCCGGTGTACCCACCCAGTCGTGAACACTGGCCAGGGCGTCGGCCGTTTCCAACAGAGGCACGATGGGGCAACGACCCGCGACCAACCGAGAAAACGCCAGAAGTTCGTCGGGCGAGCGAAACATGGGGAGCATCAGCAAATCTGCTTCCGGGCCAATGCCTTGCGTCAAGCCCTGGGCTAATACAGCATCGATTTCGGCTTGCGATTCGGCGTGCAAGGGATTCACCCGCACCATCAAACGGTTGCGCGTCAACTCTGCTTTGACCCGGGCCACATCAATCAGTTGGTGCGCGCTGATGAAAGTGTTGCGCCCAGCCTGCCGCTCGGCCTTGCCGTTGCGTTCCAGATCGACGAACACGCGCAAACCCGGCAGCGCGTCACAGCGGCTGGCAAAGGCGGGGTCGTTCGTGATTTGAAGGAGGTCAAGCATTTGGGACATCGATAGCCTGCCAATTATCGCCTCAACGCACGGCGAAGATCTGCACTTGCAAAGCACGAAATTGCTATCAAAAATGAAGCAAACAATGCCGACAAGACAATCGATAAGAGGGTATTGCACGAATCAAACTGGCCACACACCATTGACTTCAGCATGGCCCAGAGCTGAGCCCCCCCCGCCAAGACCAACAGGGGCACAACCAACCCAGCCCAAGGCAACGGTGTCGACGACCGTTGACCCAACCACAACGCTGCACACAAGCACAGGGCAATGCCTGTCATGACGAGATTCAGGCACAGCATCAGGACCTCACCATCGCCACTTGCGGGCGCAATGCCCCACAGCACGGCGACCGCCACACCATGGATCAGTGCAATCACCTTCAGACGCCCCTGGGCGGCCAGCACGGTCACTGCCACGGCCGTCAACGCCTGAGGCAACAATCCCCAAGAGCCCACACTGCCCCATTGCGCCACGGTGGCCAAGGCCTCAGCGTCCATGCGCCCCCAGCCAAACAGCAGTGCGGCAATGGCAGGGGCCCCCACCTGCAAAGCCAACGCAGCGGCACAAGCCAGGGTCCAGGCCAAGGCAAATGCCTGCCGAATCAAACGCTGGGTTGCGGCCTCGTCGCCCGCCGCCATGGCCCGGGTCAGGGCTGGAAAGGCCAAGGTAGCGACCAGCTGGATCGCCAGCATCAACGGCAACTCCACCATTTTCCAGGCGTAGTTGAATGTCGACAACGCGCCCTCGCCCGCCCCAGAGGCCAAGCTGCGCACCAAAAACGGCAAGGCCAAGGGCAAGCCAGCGCAGGCGGCGGCCCACACCCAGACAGAAGCCGCGGGCCAAGACTTGGCATCCGCCCGGTCATCTGCGACCTGGATTGGGATTGGCGGTGCCGCACTGCAGCCACTGCATCGGTGGGTACGCCACGCCAGCCACAGCAAACGCAACACCATCACGACACACAAGCCTGAACCCAATTGCCCAACCCCAGACCACCAAGCCTCAAGCTTGCCACCCCACCAAGCCATGGCGACCATCAGGCCAATCAACCCAGCATTGACCACCAGGTTGGCGCCATACAGGCCGATGAAGTCACGCTCGTGCTGTAAGCGTGTCGCCCACAACGCAGCCACCAAGGCTGCAGGGATCGCCACCGCAACCCATGCCATGGCCTCGCTCGCACCAGGCAAGCTTTGAAAATTCACCCCAGGGGCCAACCAAACCAACAAAGGTTCGCGCCACACCACCATCGCCAGGCCAGACACCAGCCCCAAAGCCACCACAGACCGAGCCACCCTGGCCTGCAAGGCGGCTTGTTGTGCAGGCGTTTGCTTGGCCCATTGGGGCAGCAGCACGTAGGCCAAAGCACCGCTGGCCAGCACGCCTGTCAGCCAATCGGGCAGGGTGACCATCAGCACGGCCAGGTCGCCCATGCCAGAGGCGCCAAACGCAGCCGCCATGGCCGACTCACGCACCAAGCCCAGCACGCGACTGGCGAGCAAGAGCAGCAAAGAGACGAGACCCGCTTTGAGGAACATGCGGCGATTATCGGGTTGGGAGTGGAGAGGAGGACGGCAGTGCCTGTGGCTCAGCCCTGCCACTCAGCGGTCTCGTGGAAAGTCTGGACCAAAAACCCCAAAAACAGCCTAACGCGCCCTGGCATGTTGCGGCGGCTGGGGTAAACCACAGAAATGTCGAGACCCGTGGGCTTGTGGTCTGGCAACACGATGGCCAGACGGCCTGCCTGTATGTCGTCCGCCACCATGTAATGGGGGTGCATCGAAATGCCTTGACCCAGCAACGCCGCATGGCGAAGGGGTTCACCAAAGTTGCTGCGCAGGCGCCCACGTACCCGCACGGTGGATTTGTGGCCATCAGCCCCTGTGAACGACCACACATTGGTCGGTGATTTGAGCGCGTGAACGAGGCAGTCGTGCTCTGCCAACGCTTGCGGAGTGTTGGGTTGGCCTTTGCTTTGGAGGTAGTCCACCGACGCGACCAACAATTGCGGTACCTTGCCCAGCCTTTGCGCGATCAGGCTCGTGTCTTTCAAAGCTGGGGCAATGCGCAATGACAGGTCCAACCCCTCGCCGGCCACGTCAACGCTGCCGTCGTCCAGGTGCATCACGAACTGGATGTCCGGGTAGAGCTTGGAAAAGCGACCCATCATCGGCACCAGGTGAACCGCCCCGAACGAGGGCGGTACACCAACCCGTATCGTGCCCTTGGGCGCCTTGACCGCACCGCGCACCGACTCTGCCACTTGGTCGAACTGGTCCAACAGCGCTTGACCGGTTTCCAACAGTTGATGGCCTGCCTCGGTCAAACTGACGCTTTTCGTGGTGCGGGTGAGCAACTGCGCACCCATCAGGCTTTCCAGCCATACCACATGCTTGGTGACATTGCCTTTGGCCATGCCAAGGCGCAGGGCGGCCCCTGAAAAGCTCAGGCCCTTGGCCACTTCCGTGAACACCTCAATGGCACGTAATTTGTCCATGATTTTTGTGTTTTCAAAATGAGAACAATATATTCATTATTACCAGCTATTAAAGAAACAGTTCAATTCCTAGAATGGCGCTCTTTCTGCACCACCAGATCTCATCAACATGCCCTCTCACTTTCAGCACCAGTCTCTTCGCACCCGCGTGGTTTGCCACCCTGGTGCACTTGAGGCCTTGCCCGCTGAATTGCGGCGAACGGGTTGCCATCGCCCCCTGTTGTTGTGCAGCCCTCGCATGGCGCACACCTCACTGTGGCGCGACGTGAAGGCGTTGTTGGCGGGCGTTGCATTTGCAGAGTTGACAGATGTGCCCCAACACTCTTCCGTCGATACCGTGATGCGTGTGGTCGCTCTGGCCGAGGCGCACCACGCCGATGGCTTCATTTGTTTGGGTGGCGGCAGCGTGTCGGACTCGGCCAAAGCAGCGGCCCTTGTGTTGGCAGAAGGCGCACCGTTGGCGCAGCACGCCAGTCGCTTCGTACCGCCAAACACGGTCATCACCCCAGATTTTCTGCAGCCCAAACTCCCCATCATCAGTGTGCCCATGACCGCGTCTGGCGCAGAGGTCACGCCCTCGCTGGGCATACGCCATGACGATGGCACCAAGCTGTTGTTTTGGGATGCCCAATTGGCCAGTCGTGTGGTGCTGCTTGATGGCAGAGCCAACCTCGCCATGCCTTCGACCGTGATGCTGTCCACGGCCATGAATGGCTTGGCGCATTGCCTGGAAGGGTTGTATGCCAAAAGCCGATCACCCATAACCAACGCATTGGCGCTCGACAGCACCGTGCGCTTTGACCAAGCCATGCGCCGCTTGGCGATCACCCCTGACGATGTGAACCTGCGCGGAGACTTGTTGATTGCGGCCCACATGTCGGGCATGGTGCTGGCCAGTGCCCGGAGTTGCCTGCACCACGCCATCTGCCATGTGCTGGGCGCGACCTTCGGCGTGGCGCATGGGGCGGTCAACAGCGTGGTCTTGCCACATGCCATCGCATTCAACACACCTGCAGCTCCCGAAGCCATGGCCCTGGTGGCCCAAGCGCTGCAATTGCCCTTGGCATCTGATGGTTCAAGCGTCTCCGGGTCTGCCTCTCATGCCGTGTTGGCTTGGCTACGTGATTTGCAAACGGTCACCGGTGTGCCCACACGGCTGCGCGATTTGGGCATCCCGCCAACGGCACTGCCGGCCATTGCCGAGAAAACCTTGCATGAGCGTGGCTTGGCTTACAACCCACGCCCAGTCACTTCCGCGCGCGAAATCGAAACCATCCTGAACGCCGCATGGTGACGCGAGCGTCAAGACTTACCTTCGTTTGAAAACCTGAATTGATGGAGAACTTGTGATGAACATCGTCGAAAGCGGACACACCCTGGGCGCCCGCGTGGAGGGACTGGACCTCTCGCAACCGTTGACTGACGTCGACTTCAAAACCTTGGAACAAGCCCTTGGCCGCTATGGCGTGCTGAGCTATCCCAAGCAAACCTTGACCTCTCAGCAGTTGCGGGACTTTTCTGCGCGTTTTGGCGCATTGGAAATCAACGTGGCCAATGTGTACCAAGACCCCAGCTTTCCTGAAATCATGATCCTGTCGAACAAGCGCGACGAGGCGGGCAAACCCCTCGGCTTGAGCGACGCGGGCCAAGACTGGCACACCGACATGTCATACAGCAAGATGATCGCGTTCACCAACGTGCTGTACGGCTTGGAAATCCCACACCGGGACGGCAGGCCATTGGGCAACACAGAATTTTGCAACATGCACGCGGCTTATGAAGACTTGCCTGCGGCGCTCAAAACGCAGCTCGAGGGCATGACGATCACGCATGATTTTGCGAAATTCTGGGACAAGATGCGCATGGAAAAAGGCAGCACACGCCCCCCGCTCTCAGAGGCCCAACGCCGCGCCAAGCCACCGGTCAGCCATCCTGTGTTTTTGCGACACCCCATCACTGGCAAAAAAGTGCTGTACGCCAACCCAGGCTATGCGATGCGCATCAACGAGCTGCCCGAAGACGAAAGCGCACGCATCCTCGATTTTTTGTTTGCACATCAGCTGCAAGCCTCATACCAGTACAAGCACCTTTGGCAAGCAGGTGATGTGCTGATGTGGGACAACATGGGCACCATCCACAATGCTGTACCCGACTACTCGCCTGCCGAACACCGCTACATCAAGCGCTGCCAAGTGATGGCCAACCGCTACTTTGACGCCGCAGAAAGCACCGCCGCATGAAGCTGATCAGCTACCGACTTACCGCCCCAGATGAGGCAGGCGTCCGCACAGGTGTGGTGTTGGACAACAGGGTGCTCGACATCAGCGCCTGGATTGAGCAGCTTCAATTGCCTGAAGACGTGCGAACCTACCACCAGCAGCATGGCATGGTGGCGCCAGTCGGGGGCATGCTGCGGTGCTTGCAGGCAGGGCCATCGGCCATCCAAGCTTTGGGCAGCCATGTGAAATCGGCACTCCAAAACCCTGGCGCAGTCTGGCGTCCGCTTGACCAACTGCAGCTGTACGCGCCGCTTCCACGTCCGGGCAAGATCATTGGTGTCGGGCGGAACTACGCCGACCACGCCAAAGAAACAGGTGTTCAACCGTTCGAAAAACCCCGCATCATTTTCAAGATGGCATCGTCGGTGGTGGCACCGGGCGCCCCCGTACCCCGACCCGCTGGTGTCCTCAAACTGGACTATGAGGCCGAGTTGGCCGTGGTGATTGGCCAAACGGGTTACCAAGTCTCAGAGGCGGATGCCCTGAACCATGTTGCTGGCTATACGGTGCTGAACGATGTCAGTGCACGCGAGTTTCAGTTCGACATCTCACCCGCCCAGACCACCTTTGCCAAGAGCATGGACGCCTTTGCCCCGATGGGGCCGTGGCTGGTCACCGCCGACGAAGTGCCTGACCCACAGCAACTGGACGTGTTGTGTTGGTTGAACGGCGCACAGGTTCAGCATGGCCACACGGCCGACATGCTGTTCCCGGTGCGCACCTTGATCGCCTACCTGTCGCAATTCATGACGCTTGAGCCAGGGGACGTGATCACCACAGGCACGCCAGCGGGCATCGGCGCGTTTCGCAACCCACCGGTCTATTTGCAGCCGGGTGATCGACTTCGCCTAGAGGTCACGCAGGTTGGCGCCATCGAACATGGCATCGTTTGAACCGCAATAACAGGAGACACCTCATGAAGACTTCATTGCTGCGCCGCATCATCGGCACGTTGGCCCTCTCGGGACTGGCCGCCCCGCTCCAGGTGTGGGCCGCGGACTACCCCGTCAAACCCATCCGACTGGTGGTGGGCTTCGCCGCAGGGGGCCCCACAGACGTGATCGCCCGCGTGCTGGCCAAGGACATGTCGGTCACGTTGGGGCAGTCTGTGGTGGTTGATAACAAGGCGGGCGCCAGCTCGATGATCGCCACGCGCGAAGTCCGCAACGCAGCGCCTGATGGTTACACCCTGCTGTTTTCCTCACTGGGCATGAACGTCAACCCCATTTTGTTGGGTGATCAGGCAGGGTACAACCCCAAAACAGACTTCGCACCGATCTCCAACGCGGCCAACTTGCCGTTGGTGGCCGTGAATGCGTATGACGCCCCCATCAAAACGATGCCAGATCTGCTCAAAAAAGCACGTTCCAAGCCCGAAGCCGTCAGCTTTGGATCTTCTGGCAGTGGCGGCTCAGGGCACTTGGCAGGTGAGCTGCTCGGCACGCTGGCCAAGACCAAGATGCTGCATGTGCCCTTCAAAGGCAATGGCCCGGCCTTGCTGGAAGTGATGGCCAACCGTGTTGACTTCATGTTCTACCCCGTGATCGGCCTGGCCGACAACGTGGCCGCCAAGCGGGTGAACATCCTGGCCGTCGGCACTGCCAAACGACTGGCCCAGTTTCCCGATGCACCGACGATGTCGGAATCAGGCTTCCCCGGCTTTGAAGAAACTGCCCCCTGGGTGGGCATGCTGGCCCCCGCCAAAACACCGCCAGCCATCGTGAACCAGTTGCATGAGGCGATGGCCAAAGCCATTGCCAAGCCCGAGGTCCGTGCACAAATGGAAAAGCTGGGTGCGGTGGTGGTGGGAGACACGCCTGCTGAGTTTGCGGCCTTTCTGAAGCGCGACCATGAACGCTGGGAAAGCGTGATCAAGGCCGCGGCGATCAAAGCCGACCTCAACTGAACGGACCCCACGTGAGCGCTGACCTGAAACGCTGCTACTCGATTGCCGATTTGCGCCTGGCCGCCCAACGGCGGTTGCCCCGGGCCATTTTCGATTTTTTCGATGGTGCGGCCGAGGACGAGTTGACCCTGCAGCGCAATCGCCAAGCTTTTGAAGACGTGCGCTTGGTGCCCCGTGTGTTGCGCGATGTGTCACAACCGTCCACCCAAACCACCTTGTGGGGGCGCCCCATGGCCATGCCGATGGCCATTGCACCGACCGGTGCGGTGGGTTTTGGCCGACCGGGTGGCGACATTGCCATCGCCAAGGCTGCGGCTGCCGCAGGGATTCCGTACACCTTGTCGAGCACGGGCACCGCGTCGATTGAACAGATCGCGCAAGCGGCCCCGGGCCGCCTGTGGTTTCAAGCCTACGTGCTGAAAAACCGACCCTTTTTTGAAAGTTTGATCGAACGCGCCAGGGTCGCGGACTATGAAGCGCTGGTGATCACGGTGGACCTGCCCGTGGGTGGCAAGCGAGAGCGCGATTACCACAACGATTTTGCGGTGCCGTTCAAGTTCACGCCACGCAATGTGTGGGACTTTGCCCAACACCCCGCGTGGGCGTTGGGTCTGTTGCGCCATGGCATGCCAGTGATGGAAAACATCAAAGGGCTGGACACCCAACAGACCGACACCGCAGCGTTGGCGTCGTCGGTGGGGCGCAACTACGATGCTTCATTCGATTGGGCCGATTTACAGCGCGTGCGTGACCGTTGGCCGCGCCGATTGATCGTCAAAGGCATCGTGCACCCCGAAGACGCCGAACGCGCGGTGGCCATGGGTTGCGACGCGTTGGTGGTCTCTAACCATGGCGGACGCCAACTCGATGGCGGTGTGGCCACGTTGGACGCCCTGGCAGGCATCGTGCAAACGGTGCAAGGCCGTATCCCCGTGCTGGTCGATGGAGGTGTTCGGCGCGGCAACGACATGGTCAAAGCCCTGGCCTTGGGTGCACACGCGGTGCTGGTGGGCCGGGCCACACTGTACGGCGTGTCTGCGGGCGGACAAGCAGGGGCTGAGAGGGCTTTGGTGATTTTGAGAGATGAATTGCAGCGCACGATGCAACTCTGTGGCGCACCACAGATTGAAAACATCACCCCTGCGCTGTTGTTCAAGCCAGCAAGCTGAGCCACAGCCTAAAATGGAAGGCTTGGGCACCCTGTGCCTGCCTTGGCCTTTGGATTTTCGTTGCGTGCCCCGTTGAGCACGCTTGAAAGCCACGGCCTGCCTTTCTCCCGGAACACCATGTCTGACAACACCACTACGATTGCCCAGCACGAAGGCGTGCAACCCGAAGAAAACCAGCTGATTGCAGAGCGCCGCGAAAAACTCAAGGCCCTGCGCGTGCAAACCGCGGCAGCGGGCCAGGCAACGTTCCCCAACGATTTCAAACCGGCCCACAAGTCCGATGAATTGCTGGCTGCGCACAGCGACAAAGACGCCGAAGCCTTGACGGCAGCAGCCATTCCCGCCAGCGTGGCGGGCCGCATGATGCTCAAACGGGTGATGGGCAAGGCCAGCTTTGCGACCTTGCAAGACAGCACCGGTCGCATCCAAATTTACGTGCAGCGCGAAGCCATCGGCGAAGAGGCCTACAACGCTTTCAAGCATTGGGACCTGGGCGACATCGTGGCGGCCGAGGGCACGGTGTTCAAAACCAAAACGGGCGAGCTGTCCCTGCACGCCACGCGCGTGCGCTTGCTGACCAAAAGCCTGCGCCCACTGCCAGACAAGTTCCATGGCATGGTGGACCAGGAGCAAAAGTACCGCCACCGCTACGTGGACCTGATCGCCGACGAGGCCACACGCAAACGTTTCACGGCACGCAGCCGTGCGGTCAGTGGCATCCGCCAGTTCATGGTGGACCACGGCTTCCTCGAAGTCGAGACGCCGATGCTGCACCCGATCCCCGGGGGTGCCAATGCACGGCCGTTCAAGACTCATCACAACGCGCTCGACCAAGAAATGTTCTTGCGCATTGCGCCGGAGTTGTACCTGAAGCGCTTGATCGTGGGTGGTTTTGACCGTGTGTTCGAGATCAACCGGAACTTCCGCAACGAAGGCATTTCCGTTCGGCACAACCCTGAATTCACCATGATGGAGTTCTACGCCGCGTACTGGAACTACCAGGACCTGATGAACTTCACCGAGCAGCTCGTGCGAGACGCGGCCATGAAAGCCGCGGGCACTTTGCAATTGAGCTACGGTGGTCGTGCCGTCGACTTGGCCAAGCCCTTTGTGCGCCTGACCATCCGCGAGGCCATTGTTGAACACACCGAAGCCGGTGCCAACGTGGACGACAGCGCTTGGCTGATCACTGCCTTGAAAAAGCTGGGCCTCACGGAAGAAAAGCACAAACTGTCGGCGCAAACGCTGGCCAAGTTGCAAGTGCTGTACTTTGAAGAAACAGTGGAAGAGAAGCTGTGGGAACCTACCTTCATTTGCGAACACCCTGTCGAGATTTCGCCCCTGGCCCGTGCCAGCGACGCACGCCCCGAGGTGACCGAGCGCTTTGAGCTCTATGTCACGGGGCGTGAATTCGGCAACGGCTTCAGCGAGTTGAACGATGCCGAAGACCAAGCTGCGCGCTTTCATGCCCAGGTGGCAGCCAAAGACAGCGGCGACGACGAAGCCATGTTCTTTGACCATGATTTCTTGCGTGCGTTGGAATACGGCATGCCCCCAACAGGCGGCTGCGGCATTGGCATTGACCGTTTGATGATGCTGCTGACCGACTCGCCCAGCATCCGTGATGTGATTTTGTTCCCCGCTTTGCGCCGCGAAGGCGCGCACTCCTGAGTACCACCATGAACGCCCTGCTCCGACCCGCTTTTGCTTGCTGTCTCGCCCTCGGCATGGCGTTCGGGCTGACCGCCTGCGGCGGTGGCGGGGTGTCGGTGGGCACAGGTTCCAGCACCACGTCAACGACCACCACCACAACGGTCACCACGACCACAACCACGGCGGTCACGACCAGCACCACAGGTTTGTTGCTGACGGGCATCAGTTTCCCGCTCAAGGCCAACGATTCCGTGCACGTGCCAGCAGGCAGCATGGTGGCGACGGGCGATGGCACCGTCACCACCATCCAATCGAGCACCCGGTCCATCAACGTGCCGGGCGGGTCGATCATCACCGTGCCCAGTCATGCCACGGGGCCAGCCAACATCCTGATCACCACACTGTCGTCGCTGGGCAATGAGCTGAGCACCCCGCTGCCGGTGATCACGTCGGTGGCGGGGACGTCCACCGCCGCAGGCCCTGCGGTCGATGGCACAGGAACGGCTGCGCGTTTTTGGGGTGGCGGGCATCTCGTGGTGGAGGCCAATGGCAACCTGTTGATCAGTGAATCAGCAGCGCTCAAGCGCATGACGCCAGACGGCACCGTCAGCACGCTGGTCGCCGCCTATAGCCCATACGATTGGGAAGGCATCGCGCTGGGCAGCGACGGCACCATTTATGGCTCAGGCACGTCCTGGGCTCCTCCGCCTGACAACTATGGCGCGACACTGCAAAAACTGAGCAGCACAGGGGCTTTGAGCACCGTGGTGTCGAATTGGGTTACGTCACCCGACGTGACCACTCTGGGATTGGGGGGCTTGGCCGTGGATGGCAGCGGCAACCTGTACTTCACCGAATCACGCAAACACCGCATTTTGAAATTCACGCCTGCGGGGGTCATGTCGGTGTTCGCAGGCTCGGGCTCTCTTGGGGCCGTGGACGCTGTGGGCACCGCCGCCAGCTTCAATAACCCGACAGATCTGGCCATCGATGGTTCGGGCAATTTGTTTGTTTCGGACACCAACAACTCGGCCATCCGCAAAATCACGCCCGGCGGGGTGGTGAGCACCGTGGCCAAACAACTGACGCCCGGCGCGATCAGCGTGACGCAGGCCGGTGCGGTATTTTTTGTGGCGGGCTCGCCGCGCACCTTGATGCGCTTGAGTGCTGACCTGAGCCGAACGGTGAGCTTCCCAATGACGGGTGTCACCGATTCGATCACCGGTGTGGCGACCAATGCCGCGGGCACCACGGTGTATGTGGGCACGCAGGGTGTGGGCGCACAGATTTTGAAGCTGGCGTTTTAACGCCAGGGCCTAAGAAGCTGGCCTAAGTAGCTGGCCTCAGACGCTGTCGAGTGCCTGCATGTAGCGGGCGTCGGTCATCAAGGCGTCCCAGTTCAGGGGGCTGGTTTGAGGCAAGAGCCGCAAGCGGCGTTGCTCGCTGAGTTCCAGGGGTTTGTACAGCCCGGCATCGGCTGCGCGCGCCATGCCTTGGAGCAAATCGTCCACCGCAGCCCCTCCGTCCACGCTTTGGTTGCACAACAGCACCATGTCGCACCCAGCCTGCAACGCCGCCAACGCGGCCTCGGTGTAGCTGAGCGTGCGGCCGTCGAGTTGGCGTGCACCGGCCATCGACAAATCATCGCTGAAGATGGCCCCGGTGTACCCCATTTCACCCCGGAGGATCTCATTCAACCAACGCCCCGAGAACCCTGCCGGACGGCTGTCTACTTTGGGGTAGATGACGTGGGCAGGCATCACGGCGGTGAGGCTGGAGGCCAGTTGGCGGTACGGGAGCGCATCGTCTGCCAGGATGGATTTGAGGCTGCGCTTGTCGACAGGGATGTCGGTATGCGAATCGGCTTTGACAAACCCATGACCCGGAAAATGCTTGCCACAGTGCGCCATGCCTGCCTGCAGCAGGCCATGCATGAGCGCCTGGGCCAAGACGCTGACCATGCGCGGATCGCGCCCAAAAGCCCGGTCACCGATCACACCACTCTCGCCCCAATCCAGGTCCAGTACCGGCGCAAAACTCAGGTCAACGCCGCAGGCACGCAGCTCAGACGCCAGCACAAAACCACAGTCGGTGGCGGCGCGGATGGCGGCGAGGGCGCCTGAGCCATCCCCTGGTATTTTGTCTTTGTGCCACCGCTCGCCCAAGGCCCGCATCGGGGGTAAGTGGGTAAAGCCATCGGTCTTGAAGCGCTGCACACGGCCGCCTTCGTGGTCCACGCAAATCAGCAGGTCGTCTCGCACGGCTTTGATCTCAGCGTTCAGCGCAACCAGTTGATCGCGGCTGTGCCAATTGCGTGCGAAGTGGATGACCCCACCCACCAAAGGATTCTTCAAGCGACGGCGGTCGGTGCTGGTCAACGAGGTACCCGCCACGTCGATGATCAGCGGCGCATGTTGAACGGGGTCTGCAGGCAGTGGTTGACGTCGCATAGGGAATGACTTTCGGTATCAAATTGATAGCAAACTTTACAGACTGGAATTGCCGTAAGTGTCTTTTTTCTCAACAATCACAAAGCTGGCCGCGTAGTCCACCTCGTCGCTCACGCTGACGTGGGCCGACAAGCCCTTGGCTTCGAACCAGGTCTTGAGTTCACCGTGCAGCACGATGCAGGGCTTGCCACCGGGCAAGTTGCTCACTTCGCAGGCACGCCAGGTCATGGGCATGCGCATGCCCAGGCCGATGGCTTTGCTGAAGGCTTCTTTGGCTGAAAACCGGGTCGCCACAAAGCTGATGCCGCGCTCTGCCGATCGCGCACTGCGTTGCAAGTACGTTGCAAATTCGGCCTCTGAGAGGATGCGCTGCGCAAAGCGGGGCCCGAAGCGAGCGAGTGACGCACGCACGCGCCGCACGTCGCAAATGTCTGTGCCGATGCCGTAAACCATGGCCGCTGTGTGGCGATCAGGCCGCGCTGATGCAGCGAAGGTAAGCCTGAACCGTGGTCGCGTAGCCCATCTCCAGGGCATCGGCAATCAGGGCGTGACCAATGGACACCTCTTGAACACCTGGCACATGGCGCAAGAAATCAGTGAGGTTGGATTGGCTCAAATCATGGCCGGCATTGACACCCAATCCAACCTCATGGGCTGCTTGCGCGGTGGCCGTGAAGTGGGCCAGCACCTCGGCTTGGCGTGCCGTGCCATGGGCACTGGCATAGGTTTCGGTGTACAGCTCGACCCGGTCTGCTCCGACGGCCTTGGCGGCAGCCATGGCTTGGGGGATGGGGTCCATGAACAGGCTCACACGCACGCCCAAGCTGTGGCTTTCTTCGATCAGTGGACGCAAGCGCGCGGCATCGGCAGGAAAAGCCCAGCCGTGGTCACTGGTGAATTGCCCCTCACTGTCAGGCACCAAGGTCAGCTGGTGCAAGGGCAAGCCGCGTTGTTTCAGGCCACGCGCAAAGTCCATCAGGTTGTGAAAGGGATTGCCTTCGACGTTGAATTCCCGGTCAGGCCATTGCTGCATCAGTGCAGCGAGGTCGTACACGTCTTCCGCGCGGATGTGGCGCTCATCAGGGCGGGGGTGCACCGTGATGCCACGCGCGCCCGCCTGCAGGCACAGGGTAGCTGCGCGGGTGACGCTGGGAATGCCAAGGTGGCGGGTGTTGCGCACCAGGGCCACTTTGTTGAGGTTGACGGAAAGGGCAGTCGTGTTCATCGCAGTCTTCAGCTCAGGTCTTGGAGGTCCACCATCATCTGGCGGGTGCGCAAGGTGCTCACGCCACAATGGTAGTGCAGCAAAGCGCGCAGTTGCAGTTTGAGTGCCCCAGCCACAGGTGCGCAGGCGCGCAAGGTGGCCGTGAAGGGATTCTGGTCTTCCATGGCCGCTTGCAACACCAGCCACTGTGCGCCGCTCAGGCCCCGCTCTTGCGGGCTGGCTGTGCGCAAACCACCTTCGGGCACCAGGCAGTAGCTGTGGTCTGGCTGCAAAGGCGCCATGGTCAAGGTCTGCACGTCCAGCGCTGGCAAGAAGCCTGTATCGCGTAACAGCAGCAATTCAAATCCACGCAAGGCGGTTTGCAAGATTTCACCGTGCTCAGAGGCCAGCACCTGCACGGTGCGTTGGTAGATGTCAAACAAGCCCTCATGCGGGTCGTCGCGGGCCAGCAAACGGATCAGGAGCTCGTTAAGGTAGTAGCCCGAGAGCAAGGCATCGCCGGTGGGCATCACATGGCCACCCATCCATTCCGCACTTTTGACGGTGCGTATTTCAGCGTCGCCACCGAACGCCAAGTACAAGGGTTGGAGCGGCAGCAGCACGGGGCGAAAACTGGACGTGGGTCGCTTCGCCCCTTTGGCCACCAGGGCAATCCGACCGTGGTGGCGCGTGAACACGTCCAAGATCACGCTGGTTTCGCTCCAGTCATAGCGGTGGAGGATGAAAGCGGGCTCTTGCGAAATGCGCTTGGCCGACATGGCTC
>CAZHDP010000013.1:18707-20519 GCA_964531605.1 uncultured Burkholderiaceae bacterium
CGTGTGGGGACAGCAGCGAGGGCGCGGTTTATTCGTAGCCGAAGGACTTGACCCGTGCTTCGTCGTCAGCCCAACCCGAACGCACTTTGACCCAAATTTCGATGAACACTTTGGCGTCCATCAGTTTTTCCAGCTCTTTGCGGGTTTCAGAGCCGATGCGTTTGAGACGCTCGCCCTTGTCACCGATGATCATGGCTTTGTGGGTGTCTCGCTCGACCACGATGCTGGCGGCCACACGGATGAAGCGCTTGTGCGTCTTGCTAGGCTCTTCTTCAAATTTGTCGATGATGACGGTGGAGGTGTAAGGCAACTCGTCGCCCGTGAGACGAAACAGTTTTTCACGCACCATCTCGCTGACCAAAAAGCGTTCGCTGCGGTCAGTGAGCTCCTCTTCACCGTACCACCAAGGCTGCTCAGGCAGGTATTTTTCGCAGATCGCGTAAAGGCGCTCAACGTCTTTGCTGTTTTTGGCCGACATGGGCACGAACTCAGCGAACGCGTGGCGCTCTTGCATGGCTTGCAACCAAGGGGCCACATCGCCTCGGCGATGGATCAGGTCAAACTTATTGCCAATCAAGGCCGCTGGCACGTCTTTGCTCAGCAGGCTCAGCACTTTGGCATCAGCTTGGGTGAAGTGGCCTGCTTCCACCACCATCAACACCAAATCGACGTCGCCCACAGCACCCAGCACGGTCTTGTTCAACGACCGGTTCAACGCATTGTTGTGCACGGTCTGAAACCCGGGGGTGTCCACAAACACAAATTGGGTCAAGCCCCGTGAGCGGATGCCGATGATGCGGTGGCGCGTGGTTTGTGCTTTGGCCGAGGTGATGCTGATCTTTTGCCCCACCAAGGCATTGAGCAAAGTAGATTTGCCCACGTTGGGTCGCCCCACGATCGCGACCAATCCGCAGCGCTGCCCCTCGACAGGTGCAGCAGCGCGGCGAGGTGCCAGCTTGAGCATGGCGTCAATGTCCTGCATGGAACTCTCGAGGTCGGCTGCCTCGGACTGGGAAGGCTTGGCCTTTTCGGGGGAATTCATCATTTGGCCTTTGCTTTGAGCGTTGACAACATCGCGGCCGCTGCGGCCTGTTCACCGGCACGGCGCGATCCACCAATGCCGCGTTCGGAAAGTCCCATTTCGATCACTTCGCACTCCACATCAAAGGTCTGCTGGTGTGCAGCCCCCAAGGTGGCGATCACTTTGTACTGTGGCAAGCGCATCTTGCGCCCCTGCAGCCATTCCTGCAACTCGGTCTTGGGGTCTTTGCCGATGGCCTGCATCTGCGGTTGGATGTCCAGCGATTCAAAGAGGCGCAATACCAGCGCTTCTGCTGCGGCGTAACCTGAGTCCAAGTAGACCGCACCAATGATGGCTTCCAGGGCATCGGCCAGGATGGACGGGCGCTTGTGCCCCCCGGAGCGGGCTTCACCCTCTCCCAGCTTCAAGACATCAGCAATGCGCAGACCCTGGGCCAATTGATGCAAGGTGTCTTGCTTCACCAGATTGGCACGGATACGGGACAAGTCGCCCTCGGTCTGGTCGTGCAAACGGCGGTACAAGAGGGTGGACACCCCCAGGTTCAACACCGAGTCACCCAAGAACTCCAGCCGCTCGTAGTGGTCGGACGAGAAACTGCGGTGGGTGATCGCTTGCTGCAGGAGCTTGGGATTGACGAACTGGTACTGCAGCCGCTTCTGGAGGCTCTGCAACGCGTCTGCGGGAGGCGTGTGAATGGCTGTAACCACCTATTTGCTGCGCCCTTGGTACTTCAACACCAGGTAGGCAGGGCCCGCCAAATGGATTTCACG
>CAZHDP010000014.1:0-20331 GCA_964531605.1 uncultured Burkholderiaceae bacterium
TGATGGGGTGGCCCAGCTGGCACATCCACTGGATGAAGTGCGTGGCCTTGTTGGCCCCGGCCACATCGATGGGGCCGTTGTTGCTGATGAAGCCTATCGCATGGCCTTCAATGCGTGCCTGCACGCACAGGGTTTGCGGGCCGTACAAAGGCTTGAACTCCAGCAAGTCAGAGTCGTCGACCAACCGAGCCATGATCTCGCGCATGTCCACAGGTTCCCGCAGCGACTGCGGCATCAAGCCCAACAGTTCGTCTGCTTCATACCTGGGGGGCAACACGGTGTTTGCATTGGACACACGGGTGCGCCAGTCCAACCGTCCGATCACCTCGCGCGCGATGCCCAGCGCATGGCGATCATCCTCGGCCAAGTACTCTCCCAAGCCAGACACGCCGGTGTGCATCTCTGCACCACCCAATTCCTCTTCGCTGGCCACTTCACCGGTGGCAGCCAACAGCAAGGGCGGGCCCGCCAGAAAGGCGCGGGAACGGTTGCGCACCATCACCACCACGTCACTCAAGCCGGGCATGTACGCGCCACCCGCCGTGCCAGAGCCATGCTGCACGGTGACCACGGGCTGGCCTGCCGCCGACAAACGTGCCAGGTTACGGAACAAAGCCCCACCCTGCACGAAGCCTTCGACGCGGTAGCGCATCAGATTGGCCCCTGCACTTTCAACCAAATGCACAAAGGGCAGTTTGTTTTCGAGTGCGATCTCTTGGGCCCGCAGCAGCTTCTCCAGGCCACGCGACTGCATGGCACCGGCATCGATGCCCGAGTCGCTGGCGACGATCATGCAGCGCACACCGCTGATCCAGCCTATGCCTGTGATCACGCCGCCACCTGGCACAGAGGCTTCGGGGTCTTTGACGTCTTGCATGAAGCCCGCCAACGCGCACAAAGGCAGGTAGGGCGAGCCGGGGTCTAACAGCAAGGCCACGCGGTCACGGGGCAGCAAGGCCCCTCGTTTCTCAAACACAGGTTTGGACTTGGCCGAAGCCTGGGCGGCCCGGTCTTCCAGCGCGCGCAGCTGAGCGATGCGTGCCAGCATCTCGGCTCGCCGCTGCTGGGCCAAAGGGCCTGAGGCGTTCCAGGTGGAATCGAATGCGGTCATGGGAATCTGCTTTCTGCGGTCAGAAGGATGGCGTGCAAAGGTCAGGCAAACACGTGCGGGGTGACGTAGCGGTGAAAACCGTCAAACGGTTTGACGGCATCGCGCTGCTGCACTTCGGCAGGTGCAGCGCTGGAGCCCCAGCCTTCACGCACTTGCGGTCTGGCGCCATCTACCCGGTACACGCTGCCACTCACGAACGATGCAGCGGGACTGAGCAAAAAGACGATGACCGAGGAGGTTTCGGCCTCGTTGCCAAACCGACCTTGGGGCACGGTCTGACTCATCTTGCGCAGCATGGGCTGCGCCTCTGGTGGGTAGTGGTCCATGCCGCTGGACGCGATGTAACCCGGCGCAACAGCATTCACCCGTACCCCCGATCGGGCCCATTCGAGAGCGGCCGTTTCGGTGAAGCTCACCATGCCTGCGCGTGCCGCGCCGCTGTGCCCCATGCCAGGCATGGACCCCCACATGTCGGCCACGATGTTGACGATGCTGCCCCCTCGCTCGGCCATGGATTGCAAGTAGCACTCGCGGGCCATCAAAAAGCCACCGGTCAGGTTCGTGTGCAACACAGCCTCCCAGCCCTTGAGGCCGATCTTCTCCAGGGGCGTGATGTACTGTCCCCCGGCGTTGTTCACCAAGCCGTCGACCTTGCCGTTGGCGGCGACGATGGCGGCCACGGCTTGCTTGACGGCGTCTTCTTGTCGGATGTCACACACCTCGAAGCTGGCTAATCCGCCGTCTGCGATGATTTCGGCCTGCGTGGTCCGCAGCTTGTCGACATTGCGTCCCACCAACACCACATGAGCGCCCAACGAGGCCAATTCATGCGCCGTGCATCGCCCGATGCCCGATCCACCACCCGTGACCACCACCACCCGCCCCTGGAACAACCCTGGCGCAAAAGCCGACCGGTATGACGTGTGTTGTGCTGCTTGCTCGCTCATGGCGACCCTTTCAAAAACAAAGCCAACGCAGCGTCTGTCAGGTCCTCTAACGAAGCACTCTTGCGTCGGTCAAACCATTGCACTGACCAATTCAGTGCACCAAAAATCAACAACCTGGCCAACTTGACGTCAGCCTGAAGCTCACCCGTGGCATGCAGTCGGGTGAGCACGGGCACCCAGGCGCCCTCGTACACGCTTTGCAACTCGGCCAGCTGGCTGCGCTGACGAGGCGCGATGGAGCGTGATTCGTACAACATCACGGGAATGAAGTCCTGCCCCGCACCCAACATCACATCAAAGTGGTTGCGCACCAACACACGCAGCTGGGCACGCGCCGGCAGCGTATCGGCCTGGGCTTGAGACCATGCAGCGGATTGCTGGGCGATTGCGGAACGCATGCCCTCGTCCATCACGACATACAGCAAAGCCTCTTTGCTTTTGAAGTGGTAGAACGGCGAGCCGCTGCGCATGCCCACCGCGGCGGCAATGTCGCGCGTGCTGGTGGCATCGAAACCCTTGCGTCTGAACAGCTTGGCCGCCGCACGGACCAACTCTTGCCGCCGGTTGCCATCGTCTCGTTCGTCCAGCGTTTTGCGCGGGCGACCACGAGGGCGCTTTTCAGCGAGAGGGACAGCGATGGTGGCAGTGGGCATGGGCAGAAGGTACCAGAAATTTTTATTTTCAACAAGCAAACGCTTGGTGAAAATAATATCAGGGAAGACACCAAGGTGAATTTGTCACCGACCGGACCCCAAAGCGCCTGCCAAACAGGCATGATCCTTGAACGTCTCTACGAGGAATCTGCATGACCAAACCCTTTGACATCGTCGTTCACGGCGCCACCGGATTCACTGGCCGGCTGGTCATCGAATACCTGATGCAGCGTTACCCCGCGGGTGGCCCCAGTGGATTGCGTTGGGCCATGGGCGGCCGCAGCGCGGACAAGCTGGCCGCCGTTCGTGACGAGATCGGCGCCCCAAAAGACACCCCTTTGGTGGTGACAGACAGCGCAGACCCGGTGAGCCTCAAAGCCCTGACGGACCAAACCCGTTTGGTCCTGACCACGGTCGGGCCGTATCAGCTGTATGGCCATGAACTGGTGGCGGCCTGCGCGCAGTCAGGCACCGACTACGTGGACCTGTGTGGCGAGCCAGTGTGGATGCGGCAGATGATCGACGCTCACGAAGCACAAGCGAAGGCCAGCGGGGCCCGCATTGTCTTCTCTTGTGGCTTTGACTCCATCCCTTTTGACCTGGGCGTCTGGATGCTGCAAGACACCATGCAAACGCAATTTGGCACCCCCGCCAACCGGGTGCGCGGGCGGGTTCGAAAGATGAAGGGCACCTTCTCAGGCGGCACAGCGGCAAGCCTGAAAGCCACCATGGCCGCCGCCATGAAAGACCCTGGCGTACTGGACTTGCTGCGCAACCCCTTTGCCCTCACGCCAGGCTTCACGGGCCCCAAACAACCTTCTGGCAACAAGCCCATGGTGGACGAGGTGTTGAACCTGTGGGTGGCGCCTTTCATCATGGCCGCGATCAACACCCGCAACGTGCACCGCACCAACCACTTGTTGAACCACCGCTATGGCAGCGATTTCGTGTACGACGAGATGCTCATCACCGGCCCCGGCGACAAAGGCGAAGCCATCGCCAACGCAGTGGCCGCCGACAAGTCCATGGGTGGCCCGGGGGGTCCTCAGCCAGGCGAAGGCCCCTCCAAAGAAGAGCGCGAAACAGGCCACTACGATGTGCTGTTCATCGGACACAACGCCCAAGGTCAAAGCGTGCGTGTCGGGGTCAAAGGCGACCGTGATCCAGGGTACGGGTCCACCTCCAAAATGATCACCGAGGCCGCAGTGTGCCTGCTGCAAGATGCCAAAGGCACCTCCGGCGGCATCTGGACACCCGCTGCGGCCATGGGCCAGGCATTGATCGAACGCTTGCGTACCCACGCGGGTTTGAGTTTTGACCTGGAACCTGTCTGAACCTTCGATGACCCACACCACACGCGACACCCCGCTCGACACCCCTCTCGCTGGGGCGACTTACCAACTCACAGGCTGGCAGGTTCCACCTCAAGCCACATGGCAACAACAAGCGGACGGCACCTGGATCGCCACAGGACCACCAGGAGAATGGGCCACGCCCACCGAGGGCAAGCCCCTTGCCTGGCGTGCCCTGTCATCCCGGGCCGAGGACACCAGTGCCATGATGTGCCAGCGTACGCCGGGTGGCGAGTGGCGCAGCATCAGCTGGGCGCAGGCCTGGACACAAGCCCGCGCCTTGGCGAGTGCGTTGATCCGGCGCGGCTACGGACCACAGCGCCCGATAGCCACGCTGTCAGGCAATGCCATTGAACACGCCCTGTTGCGGTTCGCGGCCATGATGGCTGGCATACCCCTCGTGCATTTGTCGCCAGCCTATTCCTTGCTGTCGAAAGACCATGCGCAGCTGCGAGCAGCGCTCGCACTGGTGCCCTGCGACACCGTGTTCGTGCAAGATGAGCACAGCTTTGCAGCGGCATTGAGCGCTGTGAAGGCACATTGCGGCGTGCAGCAGGTGCTGTCGGTCGGACACACGGCCAGCCATCACCTCAGCCTGACCACGCTGTGCCAAGAACCCGTGGACGCACTCGCCTTGGTGCAAGCCAGCGCCTTGATCACGGAAGACACCTGGTGCGGTGTGTACTTCACCTCCGGCTCCACAGGGCAACCCAAAGCCGTACCCAACACCCATGGCATGCTGGAGAGCCAGCAGCGCATCACCTTTGCCCGCACACCGCCCGCCGAACGGCGCCCCGTGGTGTTGCTGGATTGGTTGCCCTGGCACCACGTGTTTGCGGGTGTGGCCAACCTGGGGCGCCTGTTGACCTGCGGTGGCACGTACTGCATTGACGAGGGCAGGCCCATTCCAGGCCAGTTTGAAGCCACCGTACGCAATCTGCGCGATGTGGCCCCGACCACTTACGTGTCGTCCCCTGTGGCCTTCACCCGACTGGCCGCAGCGCTTGAGCAGGACGATGCACTGGCCAGGCATTTTTTCAGCCGGTTGGAGAGCATGGGCTACGGTGGCGCGAGCCTGCCCGCCGACACCTGGCAACGCATGCAAGCCTTGGCGGTTCGCTACACCGGTCACAAAATCCAGATCGGCTGCGGCATGGGGTCGACCGAAACGGCCGCAGCAGGCATCTCGCTGTATTGGGCGAGCGACGACACCGCCAACATCGGTTTGCCTTTGCCTGAGGTGACCCTCAAGCTGGTCCCTTTGGAAGGGCAACAGGATTTGTCGGGGCGCTTCGACCTTCGCATCAAAGGACCTCAAGTCTTCACAGGCTACATCGGTCGACCTGAGTTGAATGCCTTGGCCTTTGACACGGACGGTTTCTACAAGCTGGGCGATGCAGTGCGGCTCATGAACCCGGCGGACCCACTGCGGGGCTTGCGTTTTGATGGACGCGTGGCCGAGGACTTCAAACTCAGCACGGGCACCTGGGTGCGTGCAGGTGCAGTTCGCTTGCAAGCCATCGCGCTGCTGACGCCCTTCATCACCGATGCCGTGGTTTGTGGCCAAGACCGGGAGACCCTTGGGATGCTGTGCTGGCCTCAAGAGGCGGCACTGCGGGCGCTGTCACCCGAGTTGGCTGAACTGCCGCTCACGGCCTTGGTGAAACACCCGTTGGTCTTGCGCACCTTGGCAGACCGGTTGAACCAAGCCAGTGACCAGGGGAGCTCCAGCACCTTGGAACGCCTGGCCCTGCTGACCACGCCACCATCGCTGGACGCGGGCGAAACCACCGACAAAGGCTACATCAACCAATCAGCAGCGCTGCGCCACCGCGCTGCCGATGTGGAACGGCTCTACAACGGATCGGCTGTTGACGGTACAGTGGTTCGCGGTCATTGAACACACACACCATGCAACGAGCCTACCAACCCACCATCGACTTTCACCGCTTGCTCGCGCAAGAATTGCCTCCTGAAGACGGGCAAGACTGGGCTGACGCCCAGCGCGGTTTCATCGGCACGTTTGAGCATGCGGAAGTGCTGCGGCCCGATGGGTTTGTGATTTGGAGCCAGCGACCTTATGGTTTTTTGGATGACGAGCAAGCCGCCCCCACGGTCAATCCCAGCCTGTGGCGGCAAGCCCGCCTGAATAGCATCCATGGGCTCTTCCAGGTCACGCCCCGGATGTTTCAGGTGCGCGGGTTTGACATCGCCAACATCACCTTCATTGAAGGCGACACCGGCCTGCTGGCGCTGGACACCAATTCGTGTCCAGAAACCGCTGCAGCCTGCCTTGCCTTGTACCGGAAATACCGCGACCCCGAGGGCAAACGTGCGCTGCACACGGTGATGTACAGCCACAGCCACGCCGACCACTACGGTGGCGTGACGGGGCTGATCACCCAGGCGGACGTGGACGCGGGCAAGGTGCAAGTGATCGCACCATCCGGCTTCATGCACCACGCGGTGGCCGAGAACATCATCGGTGGCGTGGCCATGGCGCGGCGGGCATTTTTTCAATTTGGCCCCACCTTGCCCAAAGGGGTGGATGGCCAAGTCGACGCGGGCCTGGGCAAGACCACACCCCGTTCGCCACCGGGGTTGATTGCCCCCACCGTCATCATCCAGGCCGCCCATGAAGTCCATGTGATCGATGGCATCGAAATCGAGTTCCAGCTGACACCCGAGACCGAAGCGCCGTCTGAAATGCACTTCTACTTCCCCGGCGAGCGGGCGTTGAACCTGGCAGAAAACGCTACCCACAACATGCACAACCTGTGCCCTTTGCGGGGCGCTGCCGTGCGTGACGCGTTGGCCTGGTCCAAGTACCTGCACGTGGCGCTCAAACGCTATGGCGTGCGCAGTGACGTCATCTTGGCCCAACACCATTGGCCCACGTGGGGCAACGACCGGGTTTGCCAATTCTTGTCTGAGCAGCGCGACGTCTACCGCTTCTTGCACGACCAAACCGTGCGCCTGATGAGCCATGGCTTGAAACCCACCGAAATTGCGGAAGGCCTGCGCATGCCTGAGGGGCTGGCCAAACGGTGGCACGCGCGGGGCTATTACGGCACGCTGTCCCATAACGTGAAGGCGGTGTACCAGCGCTACCTCAGTTGGTACGACGCCCACCCCGCCAACCTCAACAACCTGCCCCCGGTGCCTGCCGGTCACAAGTACATCGACTACATGGGGGGCATTGAGGCGGTGGTGACACGCGCTCAAGCAGATTTCGAACGGGGTGAGTACCGATGGGTGGCAGAGGTCATGAAACATGCCGTGTACGCGCACCCAGAGCATGCGCAAGCCCGTGAATTGGCCGCGGCGTCGTTAGAACAAATGGGATTCCAAGCGGAGTCAGCCACCTGGCGCAACGCTTACCTGCTGGGTGCCAAGGAGTACCGCATGGGCCCACCTGCGGCGCCAGCAGCAGCCTTTGGCGGCACGTTGCTGAGTGCAGTGGACAACGCCCTGTTGTTCGACGTGATCGCGGTACGGGTGAATGCGCCCAAGGCCGGAGCCTTGGCATTCACCATGGCCTGGCACTTCACCGATTCCAACGAACATTGGTTGCTCGAACTCAGCAACGGCACGCTCAGCAGCATCGAGGTGACCACGCCCAGCACGGCAGACGTCAGCCTGGCCTTGACCCGATCGACGCTGGAAGCCCTGTTGCGGCAACAACAAGCACCGGCACAGGCCATCGAGCAGGGTCACCTCACCCTGAGCGGCAACCGGGCCTTGCTGGGGACATTCTTTGGTTTGCTTGACCGCTTTGCGGGCAATTTTCCGGTGGTGGATGCAGCGCCCTGGCCGCTATGATATGAATAGCAAACAACCCAACAGAGACGGGCGGTTAATCACACCACCGCTTGATTTCTTCCTTGGGCTTTGGCGCGGTACAGGCGTTCGTCTGCTTGCCTGAAGACGTGGCTCAAATCCCCGTTGGCGGCATCGAGGTAAGCGCCACCGACAGAAATGGTCGTCACACCCCATTCGTTCTTTTCATGCGGAATGGCCAATGCCCGCACAGCGCTCACGATGTTGGACGAGACCTCTTCGTACGCGGCTTTGGACGTGAACGGCAAGGTGACCGCGAACTCTTCTCCGCCGTAACGGGCCGCAAACGAATTGACGGTCAGCCCGCGCACATTGGCGTGCTGGGCCACCGACGCCACGGCGCGTGCCACTTGACGCAGGCAATCGTCACCTGCCTGGTGCCCGTAGTGGTCGTTGTACTTTTTGAAGTTGTCGATGTCCAGCATCAGCAAACCGAACGACTTGGCATGCCGCAACGCTTCGAGCCAAGCTTCGTCCACCTTGCGGTCCATGCTGCGGCGGTTGAGCAAACCTGTCAAACCGTCATGGTCAGCCATGCTTTGCAGCTTTTCGTTGGCCACGGCCAAACGCTGCCGGAGCGTGGCGATGCGGCTCATGGCCTTCATTTTGGCCTGCAACACCGACTCAGGCACAAACTTGGACATGAAATCGTCGCCACCGGCTTCGATGGCAGTCACCAGGTTGTTCACCGTGTCAGACGAGGTCAAAAAGATCACCGGCGTCCAAGCCCACTGCTGCGCCGCTTCAATCGCGCGGATGCCGTTGGTGGCGGTGAAACCATTCATGACAGGCATCTCGATGTCCATCAAAATGAGGTCCGGACTGGAGGCTTGAAAGACGGCAATGGCCTTTTCACCGTTTTCAGCATGGACAACGTCGTAGCCATAGCTGAGCAGGCGACTGGTCATCACCTTGACCACCGACTTGGAGTCTTCGACCAGCAAAATTTTCATCCGGCTATGCTACACAGGGATTGCACCGAAAGTGCCATTACCTGGGTGCCACACTGGACTATTTTTACAATTTCACCGCCACCCCTTGCCCACAGGAGACCCCATGACCACCGCAACGCTCCAAGAACGCCTCCGACAACCCGGTCTGATTGCCGCCCCCGGGGTGCATGACATGGTGTCGTTGCGTCTGGCCGACAGCTTTGGCTTTGACGCGCTGTACATGACTGGCTTTGGCACGGTCGCCTCCCACATGGGCTTGCCCGATGCGGGCTTGGCCACCTACGCAGACATGGTGGGGCGCGTCAAAGCGATGGCCACCATGGCACGCACACCGCTGATCGCCGATGGCGACACGGGTTACGGTGGCCTGCTCAATGTGCGCCACACCATCCAAGGCTACGAAGCAGCAGGGGCAGCGGCGATCCAATTGGAGGACCAGGAGTTCCCCAAGAAATGCGGGCACACGCCCGGCAGACGCGTGATTCCCATGGCTGACATGGTGCGCAAAATCAAAGTCGCGGTGGACGCCCGCCAGTCAGCCGACTTCCTCATCATTGCCCGCACCGATGCCCGCACGTCTTTGGGACTGGACGAAGCCTTGCGACGCGCTGAAGCCTACGCCCGTGCGGGCGCTGACATTTTGTTTGTGGAGTCGCCAGAGTCTGTGGAAGAAATGCGCCAAATCGGTCGCGCCGTGGACCGTCCGCTGATTGCCAACATGGTTGAAGGTGGCCGCACCCCCGTGCTGAGCCACACGGAACTTGAAGCCATCGGCTACAAAATTGCGATTTTCCCGGTGACGGCGCTGCTCGCAGCCACACAGGCCATGAAGGCCGTGTACGCCAACTTCAAAGCCACCGGGTCTTCTGCAGGCCAGTCGCAACCCTTGATGCCCTTCAGCGAGCTCACCCAACTGATGGGCTTTGAAGACGTATGGGCGTTTGAAAAGCGCTACGCTGACCCCGAGTGACCCCCCGCTGAAAACACCTTTGGAGACACCCATGACCCACCACGCCACCTTCAGACTCGTCAAGTCAAGACGCCTCGCGTTCAGCCTGTTGAGCGCCCTCGGTTTGTCGCTTGCAGTTGCAGGGCTTGCCACCGCACAAGAGGCCTGGCCCAGCAAGCCGCTGCGCTTGGTGGTGCCCTTCACCCCTGGTGGCGTGACCGACACCAGTGGCAGGTTGATCGCTGAACACCTGGGCAAACGGTTGGGACAACAAGTGGTGGTGGACAACAAACCCGGTGCCTCAGGCAACATCGGCACCAGCTTGGTGAAAACCGCTCCACCCGATGGCTATACCCTGCTGCTGGGCTTTGATGGCACCATGGTGATCAACCCGCATGTGTTTGCGAAAGTGCCCTTTGACACGGTCAAAGACTTTGCCCCCATCGGCAAAATTGGCGATGCCACCCTCATCCTGGTGGCCCACCCAGACGTACCCGCCAAAACGCTGCCTGAGGTGATTGCCTTGAGCAAAAGCCGGGCCGGTGGTTTGTCTTATGGCACATCCGGTACGGGCGGAACACCCCACATCGCTGGCGAATTGCTGAAACAACGCACCCAGGCCAACCTCACCCACATCCCGTACAAAGGCGGCGGGCAGGCCATGACCGATGTGTTGGGCGGCACCATTCCCCTGGTGTACACGGCGATTGCGGGCGCACACGGCCACGTCAAATCCGGCAAGCTCAAAGCCATCGCGGTGTCGAGCGCACAACGCAGCGCTGCACTGCCAGAGGTGCCCACCTTCAGCGAAAGCGGCGTACCTGACTTTGTGGTGAATTCGTGGGTGGGTCTGCTGGCGCCGATCGGCACGCCAACTCCTGTGATGACCCGCTTGAACACCGAATTGAATGCGGTCTTGAATGACCCCGTGGTGTTGGACAAGTTGCGCGCGATGGGCATCGACGCCAAGCCGGGCACCGAAGAGCAATTCAAGGACGACATCAAGCGCGATCTCGCCCGCTACGGCCAAGTGGTGAAGGCCGCAGGCATCCAACTCGACTGAGGTGACCCCATGGACCTTCAACTGACCCATCAACACGTGCTGATCACCGGTGGCAGCAAGGGCATCGGGCTGGCCTGCGCGGAAGGCTTTTTGCGCGAGGGCGCGCGGGTGACGCTGGTCTCACGCAGCGTTGAAAACCTGGACACCGCCAAAGACAAGCTGCTCAAGCTGTTCCCGAATGCCCCAAACCACATTGCAGTGGTCAGTGCAGACTTGCAAGACGCAGCGCAAGCCCAAACCGCCTTGGCCGCGGCCGTTGCTGCCCAAGGTGACATTGATGTGCTGGTGAACTCTGCAGGCGCGGCCAAACGCACGCCCCCAGATGAACTCACCGCCCAGTCATGGCACGATGCCATGGACTCGAAGTTTTTCAGCTACACCCACATGATGAACCCCGTGGTGCAGCGCATGGGCCAACGCGGCAAGGGCGCCATCGTGAACGTGGTCGGCGCAGGTGGCAAAGTGGCCAGCCCCATCCATTTGCCGGGGGGGGCGGCGAATGCGGCCTTGATGCTGGTCAGTGCGGGACTGGCTGCAGCATATGGCCCACGCGGCGTGCGGGTGAACGCCGTGAACCCTGGCGCAACGTTCACCGACAGGCTGCATTCGGGCCTGGAAGCCACGGCCAAGCTCCACAACATCAGCGTGGAAGAGGCACTGCGCCGGGCAACACAGAACGTCCCACTGGGGCGTTTGGCGCAGCCGCAAGAGGTGGCCAACGCGGTGCTGTTTTTGGCGTCTCCGTGCGCCAGCTACGTCACCGGGACCGTGCTCACCATGGACGGCGCCAGCACCGCCATGGTGGTCTGAAGTTCAGCATGCTCAGCCGCCCCATTGCGTTGAAAGGTCTGTGGCTGGTGTTGATCACCACCTTGGTGGGCTGCGGCAGTGCACCGCCTGTTTCCACGCCACAAGTCCCTGTACCGCCGTTACCCGCCACACCGGACATCGCCGCTGCGCTGAGCCACGACGATGCCCAAGGGGTCACGCTGTACGCCTTGGGTTTGGTTGGCACCCCCTACCGCTATGGCGGGAATACACCTGAGTCAGGGTTTGATTGCAGTGGCCTGATCAGCCATGTGTACCGTCAGCAGGCGGGCATTTCGTCGCCTCGCACGGTAGCAGCCTTGAAACGCTGGGGGCAACCCGTGCCACCAGCGCAATTACGCACAGGTGATTTGGTGGTGTTTTTCCAAGGCCCAGAGGCCAACCATGCGGGCATTTACGTGGGTGAAGGCCGTTTTGTCCATGCCCCTTCGACTGGCGGTCGCGTGCGCATGGACCACCTGAGCAGCAACTACTGGGCCAAGCAAACCATCGCTTACCGGCGCCCCTGACAGGCTCATTGGCCTGGCCGCTCGGTGCCCATCAGCGCTTGCAGCAAGGGCGTTTTGAACGCCTTGGTCGCCGGGTCATACACCCCAAAATTAGAGGCCAGCTCCCAATACGCCCAGGGGATGCCCCGGCGCTCAGCCTCTTGCCTGACCAAGCGAGTGAAGTTCACACGTGAATCCATGTCAGCCGCCTTGAAACTGCCAAACTCCCCCATGAACACGGGATACCGGTGTTGGGTGGACCAGGCTTTGGCCAAGTCCAATGGTTCGGTCAGGGCCGCTACTTGCGTGGCATCGCAGCACCGCACACCGACCGGCAGTTCTGGTTTGATCCAGAACGCACCTTGGTGGGTGAATTTAAAGGGTTCGTAATGGTGAAACCCCACGATCAGGTGGGCATCGTTTGGGATGCGCAGTGAAGCCAGAGCGGTGGCATTGCTCCAATTGACAGGGCTCAAGACCACCACCCGCCGGGGGTTGTACTGGCGCACCACGCCCAGGGCACGGGCCTGCAGGTCGTTCCAGCGTTCGGCATCCAGACGGCCGTGGGGTTCGTTGTAGAGCTCAAACAACAGTTTGTCGCTCTTGGCAAAAAAGTGCGCTCCCACTTGTTGCCAGATGCTCAGAAACCGCTCTTCAACCATGGCCGCTGATCGCTCTGGCTCACCTGCATCCAAGGCATCGCCGTCCAGCAATCGGTCGTGGTGTGCGTTCATGACCACCTGCAAATCGTTGGCAATCAACGCGTTCACCACCCCTTCAACGCGCCGCAAAAACACGGGGTCCACCGTGAAAGGGCGCTGGGCCATGGCATGGCTGCTCCAACGCACAGGCAAACGAACACTGGTGAAACCTGCTTTGACGGTGGCGTCAATGAATTCCTGTGTGACGCTCAGGCCCCAATCGCCCTCTTTGGGGGCTTCCAGCATGTTGCCGAAATTGATGCCCCGGCCCAAGGCCTTGGCCGCCTGGACAGCACGCTCAGAAGCACCCGGTGGCTTGTCAGAGGGGACGGGAGGATAGGCATCCAGGTTGCCACGCAAGTTGGCGCAACCTGCCAGCACGAGTGCACAGAGCACCCATGCGCCACGTTGCAACAGCGAACGCGGCAGGTGAGCCCAGGAAGTGGTTTGGAGGCGGTTCTTCATGCCCGCCATGGTAAAGCTTTCAGACCTTGCTGAAGTCGGGGCGGCGCTTTTAGCGAAACCGCCTTGGCCTCACGGCATGCCATGCTGGCATCGCCTTCAGACCTTGCTGAAGTCGGGGCGGCGCTTTTCCAGGAACGACGTAAACGCTTCTTTGGCTGCAGGCTCGCTCAACATGCGGCGAAAGCTTGCGCCCTCGTCATCCATGTGCTGGGCAATCAAACTCGTTTGACCCTGCTTCATCAGCCGCTTGGTCTCGATCAGGGAGGTCACAGGCTTGGCGGCCAGCTTGCGGGCTTGGCTTTGGGCGTAGGCATTGGCCTCGGTCGGCGGCACCACGCGGTTGACCAAACCCACTTCAAGCGCGGCCTCTGCCATGAAGGGCTCCCCCATGAGCAACGCTTCAGCCGCCCGGTGGTAACCAAACATCTGGGGCACCAAGAGGCTAGAGGCAGCCTCAGGGCACAGACCCAGGTTCACAAATGGCATCGAAAACGCTGCGTTGTCACCCGCGTAAACCAGGTCACAGTGGAACAGCATGGTGGTGCCCACACCGACGGCTGGGCCACACACTGCCGCAATCAATGGTTTGGAAAAGCTGGCAATGCCTCGCAAAAAGCGAAACACGGGCGAATCGGCTGTCGAGGGTTTTGCGTTCAAAAAGTCAGCAATGTCGTTACCGGCACTGAAGATCGTCTCATGGCCTTGGAACACCACGACGCGCACGGCAGCGTCCGCGTCGGCCGTGGCCAACGCATCGGCCATCGCACCATACATGTCGGCGGTGATGGAGTTCTTTTTGTCCAGGCGGTTCAGCGTCACGGTCATGACGCCGTTTTCTGTGTGTACCAGGATGGAGTTGTCTGCGCTCATTGCAATGCTTTCAGGATGAATTCAAAACGGTATTGGCCCCAAAGATGCCGCGTCATACCGCTGCTGGGGGGTGTGCCTTCAGTTTATCTGTGACGGCTGCGGGTTGGCGAGGTCAGCGTCGCCAATGCCTTGAGCAAGGGGTTTGGCAAACATGGGGCTGCCATTCAATGCTTGTAGTACACCGTCTGATGGGTGGTGACCAAGACTTCACCCGCTTCGCTCCACAACTGCGCGGTCTGGTCAAAAAAGCCGTTGCGAAATTCCTGTGCACGCGCTTGCCCCAACAAGTAACCCGACCCAACGGCACTCAATTGGGCAGACCCGGCATGGAAATACACCGTCATCGACACCGTGCCCACCGGCACCATGGTCGCACGACGCAACCAGATGCGAGGAAAAAAGAAATCAGACATCGCCGTCAACGACGCAAAGTCCAGTGGCCGCTCGGGTGCATCTCGCATCCATAACTGCGACAACGACGCGGTGGCTGGATCGTCGGTGTGCGATTGCCCTTCCCACCGTTGCGGGATGATGCCTTCAATGGGTCGCATCTCGTAACGCTTGAGCCACTCCACACCCTTGCGCTGGAACGTGGGGACATCGTTGGGCACAGGCACCATGGGCATGGGGGTGTCTGCACTGCTCCAGGTCTCACGGCGAACGGCTGTCATTGCGGTGGCCGTGACCACGGTTTCTTCAACACCCTCGGCATTGGGTTGCACAAACTCGATCATCCAATGCTGGGTGGACCGGTTGGTGCGTGCGGGGCGCACCTTGATGGTGAACGGGCCATCGGCCACTGCAGCCGCGAAATTCACGGTCAGCGCCACAGGCTCGCCCAGCAGCTTGGGATGCTGCAACACTGCATTCAGCGCCGTGGCGGCGGTGATACCACCGTAAGGCCCCACCATGTTGGCCCAGGCGGGATGGGTCGCCCCAGTGAACAGATCCACACCCACCGGGGTGAGTGTGATGGCTTCGTCTAAGGGGTGACTCATCTTGCGTTCAAACTCTCTCGAAAATACCGGCCGCGCCCTGACCCATGCCAACACACATGGTGACCATGCCGTACTTGAGATTTTTACGCGCGAGGGCATGAACCACTGTCGCAGACCGGATAGCCCCGGTCGCACCCAAGGGGTGGCCCAGTGCAATGGCGCCGCCCATGGGATTGACCTTGGCGGGGTCCAAGCCCAGCGTGTTCATCACCGCCAATGATTGCGCGGCGAACGCTTCGTTCAACTCAAACCAATCGATGTCATCCTGCTTCAAACCAGCAGCACGCAGCGCTGCAGGAATCGCTTCAATCGGCCCAATGCCCATGATGTGGGGTGGCACCCCTCGGCTGGCAAAGCTGACAAAGCGGGCCAAGGGGGTGAGGCCAAAGCGCTTGATGGCAGACTCGCTGGCCAAGATCAACGCGCCCGCACCGTCCGAGGTTTGTGAGCTGTTACCGGCTGTGACGGAGCCCCGCGCGGAGAACACGGTTTTGAGCTTGCCCAGGCCTTCCACCGTGGTGTCAGGACGGGCGCCTTCGTCCAGGCTCACGGTCCGGGTCTGGAGCGTGACCTCTGCCGAGTCCAGGTCCACGCGGCGCTCTTCCACGGTCACCGGTGTGATTTCTGAGGCGAACTCGCCAGCCTTCATTGCAGCGATGGCCTTCATGTGCGAGCGGTAGGCGAATTCGTCTTGCGCGTCACGGCTGACCTTCCACTGCTGAGCAACCTTTTCAGCGGTCAGGCCCATGCCATAGGCGATGCCGTAATCGTCAACGTTTGCCACGTTGGCAAAGATGGTGGGCGACAAGCTGGGCGAGTTGCCCATCATCGGCACCATGCTCATGCTTTCGGTGCCTGCCGCGATCATCACATCGGCCTCACCCACGCGGATGCGGTCGGCCGCCATTTGCACTGCACTGATGCCCGAGGCGCAAAAGCGGTTCACCGTGATGCCGCCCACGCTCTTGGGCAAGCCTGCGAGCACAGCACCGACACGAGCCACATTCAAGCCTTGTTGGGCTTCGGGAATCGCGCAGCCACAAATCACGTCTTCAATGGCGGCGGGGTCCAACCCTGGCACTTGGGCCAGCGCGGCGCGCAGCACGTTGGCCAGCAAATCATCTGGCCGGGTGTTGCGGAAAAAGCCTCGGTGCGAGCGGCCTATCGGCGTGCGGGTGGCTGCAACGATGTATGCGTCTTGGAGTTGTTTCATGTGGATTCCTTAATTGCGCACGGGTTTGCCCGTGGACAACATGCCCATGATGCGTTCTTGGGTTTTGGGGTGTTCGAGCAGGCTGCAAAAGGCTTGGCGCTCCAGCGTCATCAGGTAGGCCTCGCTCACCAACGTACCAGCATCCACATCGCCACCCGTGACCACGCCTGCAATCAAGCTGGCAATGTGAAAGTCATGCTGACTGATGAAACCACCATCGCGCATGTTGACCAGCTGGCCTTGTATGGTGGCCTTGCCATGGCGGCCCGCCACCGGGAACAAGCGCTGGTGCGGCGGGCGGTAACCGCCTACCGCCATCGCACGGGCCTCGTTGATCGCCACGAACAAGAGCTCGTCCTTGTTCGGCACGATGATGTCGCTCTCGAGCAGGTAACCCAGCTTGCGGCTCTCCAGTGCACTGGTACCGACCTTGGCCATCGCGGCAGCGGTGAAGCCCTCGGTCAGGAATGGCAGGATGTCTTTGTTGGCAGAGGTGGCCGCGTTTTCAGCGGCACGGCGTGCGATGTAGGTCAGGCCACCGGCACCGGGCACCAAGCCCACACCGACTTCGACCAAGCCGATGTAGCTTTCCATGTGCACCACCCGGCGGGCACTGTGGACAGCCAACTCGCAGCCCCCCCCCAGCGCCAAACCTCGCACGGCACTGACGACGGGCACGTTGGCATAACGCACTTTGAGCATGATGCGCTGCAACTCGCCCTCGGCTTCATCGATGGCAGCCGCGCCGCCCATCATGAAGCCGGGCAGCATGGCCTGCAAATCGGCACCCGCGCTGAAAGGCTCGTCACCGGACCAGATCACCACGCCTTGGTAGCTTTGCTCGGCCAGGTCCACAGCCATCGAAATGCCTTCAGCGACATCGGGGCTGATGGCATGCATCTTGGTCTTGATGCTGGCGATCACGACCTGATCGTCCAAGGTCCATAGGCGAACGGCATCGTCTTCGTGCAAGGTCTTGCCAGCGGTCTCGAACCCGACGGCCTGACTTCCAAACACCGTTTCAGGAAAATGCTGCCGCGCGTACACCGGCAACACCCTTTTGCCCACAAATGTGCCCGTGCTGGGGTTCCAAGAACCCGCTGGCGTGTGTACACCACCGGCATCGGCCACGGGACCCTGGAAGACCCAATCAGGCAATGGCGTGCGGCACAGGGCTTTGCCTGCGTCGATGTCCTCCTGGACCATCTTGGCCACAGTGAGCCAGCCCGCCTCTTGCCACAACTCGAACGGGCCTTGTTTCATGCCAAAGCCCCAACGCATGGCGAGGTCCACATCGCGGGCGGTCTCGGCAATCTGGCCTAAGTGCACTGCAGCGTAATGAAAGCTGTTGCGCAAAATGGCCCACAGGAATTGCCCCTGCGCACCCGTGGCATTGCGCAAGAGTTGCAAACGCTCTGCCGCAGGCTTTTTCAACATGCGGCCATAGACTTCATCGGCTTTTTGACCTGCTGGCACGTAGTCGCCAGAGGCCAGTTCAAAGCGCATCACATCACGGCCGACTTTTTTGTAAAAACCGGCTTTGGCTTTTTGCCCCAAGTTGCCCAGCTCCAGCAACTTGGCCAAAACCGGCGGCGTGCCAAAGCTGCCGTAAAACGGGTCTGAGTCCAGGCTCAGGTTGTCTTGCAAGGTCTTGACGACGTGGGCCAAGGTGTCCAGCCCCACCACGTCCGCAGTGCGGAAGGTGCCCGAGCTGGCGCGCCCCAGCTTTTTGCCGGTGAGGTCATCCACCACGTCAAAGGTCAGGCCAAAGTTGTCCACCTCTTTCAGCGTGGCCAACATGCCAGCAATGCCAATGCGGTTGGCGATGAAATTGGGCGTGTCTTTGGCGCGTACCACGCCCTTGCCCAGGCCACTGGTCACAAAGGCTTCCAGGTGATCCATCACGTCGGGTTCGGTGGTGGGGGTGTTGATCAATTCCACCAAATACATGTAGCGCGGTGGGTTGAAAAAGTGGATGCCACAAAAACGGGGCTTGAGGGCATCTGGCAGCGCTTCGCTCAAACGCGTGATCGACAAACCCGAGGTGTTGGACGCCACGATGGCGTGTGGTGCGACGAAGGGGGCGATCTTTTGGTACAGGTCGCACTTCCAGTCCATGCGCTCGGCAATCGCCTCGATGACGAGGTCGCAATCACGCAACTGCTCCAGGTGCTCTTCGTAGTTGGCCTGGCCGATCAAGGCGGCGTCATCTGCAACGCCCAAAGGTGAGGGTTTGAGCTTTTTCAGGCCATCCACGGCCTTGATGACGATGCCATTTTTGGGGCCGTCTTTGGCCGCCAAGTCAAACAGCACCACAGGCACTTTGACATTGACCAGGTGCGCCGCAATCTGCGCGCCCATCACGCCTGCGCCGAGGACGGCGACTTTTTTCACTTGAAACTTGGACATTGAATGTGTTCCTTACTGGACGCGAATCCAGGTTTGTGTGCGCCAAAACGGGCCAATGGAGCCGCGCACGTCGAGCTTTTTGCCCCCGTCTGCTGGGGTCAGGCGCAAGGGGTAAAGAGAGCCACTGTCGGGGTCCAAGATGTGGCCGCCCTCCCAAACGTCTTTGCCATCTGCCTTTTTAACGCCGCGGATGATTTCCATGCCCAGCTTGGGTTTGCCTTTGCGGTCGTCCGGGCAGGCTGTGCAGATCGGCTCTTGGGCGGGTATCAGCGGCCGTTCAATCACGCCGGTCAACACGCCCTCGGCATTGGCCGAGATGCGGATTTCAGCTTTCGCTTGACCGGTCTTGTCATCGACGCTGCGCCACAACCCCAAAGGGGTCAGTTGGGCGCATGCCACGCTGCTCGCACCGGTCAAGCACAACGCAATCCATGCGTTCTTCATGTGGGGTTCCTCCGTGACAGTCAGGTGGGAGGTCAGGCGAACACCGCGTCTGTGTCCATCAGCACCTTCGAGCCAGCACGTGCCGTGCGCATCAGCGATGCGGTTTCAGGGAAGAGCTTGGCGAAATAAAACCGCGCAGTTTGGACTTTGGCCAAGTAGAACGGGTCTGTGTTGCCTGCGTTGATTTCACGCAAGGCGGCCTGAGCCATCAACGCCCAGAAATAGCCAAACACAAGGTGCCCCGCCACGCGCAAATAATCCACCGCCGCAGCCCCCACTTCGTCCGGGTTTTGGAAGCCCTTGAATCCGATCTCAGTGGTGAATTTGGTCATCTGGTCTGCCAGATAGGCCAGTGGGTTGATGAACTCGGCCATCTGTTCGTTCACGCCTTCTTGCGCGATCAATCTGCCCACCAGTTTGCCAAACTTTTGCAACGTGGCGCCGTTGTTGCCCAGGACCTTGCGCCCCAGCAAATCCAAACTCTGGATGGTGTTGGTGCCTTCGTAAATCATGTTGATGCGGGCATCCCGCACAAACTGCTCCATGCCCCACTCCTTGATGAAGCCGTGGCCACCGAACACCTGTTGGCACATCACAGCCGACTGGAAGCCGTTGTCGGTCAGAAACGCTTTGACGATGGGGGTCAACAAAGACAGCATCTCATCGCTGTCTTTGCGGACTTTCTCATCAGGATGCCCGTGGACCTTGTCGAGCAGCACCGAGCAGAAAATCGCCAATGCGCGGCCACCTTCGGCATACGCTTTGGTGGTGAGCAGCATCTTGCGCACGTCAGGGTGGACGATGATCGGGTCGGCGGGCTTGTCCTTGGCTTTCACGCCTGACAGGGAGCGCATCTGGATGCGGTCTTTGGCGTAGGCTAAGGCGTTTTGGTAAGCGACTTCGGTCAAGCCCAATGACTGGTTGCCCACGCCCAGGCGGGCCGCGTTCATCATCACGAACATGCCTTGCATGCCCTTGTTGGGCTGGCCCACCATCGTGCCTACAGCACCGTCCACCACCATCTGGCAGGTTGCATTGGCGTGGATG
>CAZHDP010000015.1:0-1473 GCA_964531605.1 uncultured Burkholderiaceae bacterium
CAGGTCTTCCTCGATCAAAGGCAACACCTGCCACCGGCGGCTGGCTGTGCGGTGGGCGGTGTCTTGCAACCGGGCACCGAACAACACGGCCAAGTCCAATTGGCGGGCGTTGAGCTGGTCTGACAGGTGGCCCGACAGGCTCTCCACCATGTGAAGCCGAACATCAGGGTAGCGCTCGCGCATGGCCCGCATCAAGGGCAGCCCCAGCAGCGCCGCCGTGGTGGGCGCCAACCCTACGCTGACAGAGCCGCTCAAGCGAGCCTGTTGCGCCGCGCGCATGGCCTGCTCGGCGTGTCGCAGCGTGAGCTGAGCCTCGCGAAAAAACGCGATGCCAGCTTCGGTGGGCGTGACCCCTTGGGGCGTGCGTTGCAGCAAGCGCGTGGCCAGTTCGCCCTCCAGGCGCGTGATTTGCTGGCTCAGCGTGGACTGCACCAGGCCCAGGTCCAGCGCAGCTCGGCTCATCGAGCCAACCTCAACGATGCGGACGAAATAGCGGAGTTGGCGCAGTTCCATGGCGTCGTTCGGTATGTGGCCTATTTGCACTTGCCGGTCATGGCCTTGTAGGCGGCCACCGGTGCGCCCAGCAGGCCCATGCCGCTGTCTTTCAGGCAATCGGGTGTCTCGGCGCTGTTGATGGCCTCCGCCATTGGGTCTTTGGGGGCACCGCGCCGCAGTTGCGCATTCGCTTGATCGGCAAAGCTGGGTTGCCGCACCGGGCCGATGCCTGAGCGGTAAACCTCCACGCGCGGCAGGCTCAGGTTCAGAGACTTGTTGGCCGGGGCAGTACCCGACGCTGAGGCCACTGGCAAAGGCGCAGGACTGGCCGCACCAAGCCCCAGGGCGCTGCCCTGTGCACTGCCTGCTGGCCCACTTCGGCTGCCACGGCCCTCAGCGCCGTCTGCAGCGACGCCGCCCGCCGCTTGGGGTGTGCCCGTTGCGGCGCCTCCAGGCTCCGCCAAACGGTAGCGGGGCACTTCAACCACCATGGGGTTGCGGGCGGGGGCCACGTCGGGCACGCTCGGCGCGACAGCTGCCGCAGGCGAAACAACAGCACCAGGCGCTGCTGTCGCCGGTACAAGCACGGTGGCAGGTGCCATGGTCACAGCTGGGGCAACCGAGGGCGCCGGCAGGACAGGCGAAGGTGTCAGCGCCAGAGGTGGCGCAGGCGTGGGCTCTGGCGGCGGCACAGGCGAAGGTGCAGGGGCTGGTGCGGTGACGACCGCAGCGACCGATGGTGGTGGCGTTGGCGGTGGTGTCGGCGCTGGAGCTGGTGTCACCGCAACGCGGGCCGTCGCCGGGACAGGCACTGGGCGCGCAGGGGCGGGTGGCGACACGGGTCCGGGTGTCGGCATCGGCACAGGTGCGATCGAAGGTGCTGTCGGCTCAGGTTGTTGAGCCACCACGGGTGGGGGAATGGTTTTCAAGACCGGGGGCGGTGGCGGAATGGCCACCAGTTTGGGGGGCGGGGGTGCC
>CAZHDP010000015.1:1483-20223 GCA_964531605.1 uncultured Burkholderiaceae bacterium
ACAGCGGGTGGGGTTTTGGTTGCCAGCCGGGGGGGGGGTGGGGCTCGGCCCCCAGGTGGGGGGGGGGGGGGTGCCGCCTGAGGCGACCACAACGGGGGAATGTCGCGCGGGGCGGCATTCACAGGCTCAGGAATCGACGGAATCGACTGAATGGGCGCACTCGGCCGCATTTCTGCCGTTGGCGGTGGGGGCTGCAACGGCACCGGCGTCCAGGGCAAATCGTTGACGGCGGGCGGAGGGGGAATCAACGCCACCGCTGGGGCAGGCGGCGGTGGAATGCGCAGCAACGGGTCTTCTCCTGGACGAGGGGTGGGAGATGAAGCCCCGGCTTGCAGGGTTTGCGACCTGGCTTTGGGTTTGTTCGGCTTGGCTGGCGCTTTGGCAAGTTGTTGTCGAGCAGCGGTTGAACGCGGCTTCGCCTCGGCTTTCGCCGCCGCCGGGGGCCGCTTGGCGCTTGCCTCTGTGCGCTCCAACCGATCGGCTGTCGGGTCTGCGCTGTTGCCCCGCAGTTCGGGCAGCAGTTCGGTGTTGAGCCATGGCACGCTGCGCTGGACACGCGGTGCCCCCATGGACAGCTCGAACGAGGGCTTCAGGTCAGCGTCGGTGTCACCCCGACTGCCTTTTTGTTTGCCCCATGGTGCCGCCCTGTCGTCGGCGGCTCCAGGTCGGGCGCGTTCGCCAGACAACACGATGCTGGCCATGATGGGCGGCATGACCGTCACGGTGGTGGTGGACATGACGATCCATCGGTTTTGGATCAGCAGCCAGATCAACAGCAAGTGCCCCAGCAAGACCAAGGGCAACACGGTCAGCGTGCGACGGTTGGCAGGGTCAATCAGCCCATGCCACGCGGCCCCCACCACCCTGCGCACATGGCGCCACACTGCACGCAGCGCCAAGCCGGGCAGCGCTGTGACGGGCGGCCAATCGAAGGAGGAAAAAGCAGAAGGCTGGGTAGACACCCCACGATAATCGCATACATGACAAGTCAAATGACCCCCAAAGAGCGCGTTGTGGTGGGCTTGAGCGGTGGCGTGGACTCTGCCGTCACAGCCTGGCTGCTCAAACAGCAAGGCTACGACGTGATCGGCATCTTCATGAAAAATTGGGAAGATGACGACGACAGCGAGTTTTGCTCTTCGAACGTGGATTTCGTGGATGCGGCAGCAGTGGCAGACGTGGTTGGCATCGAGATTGAACACGTCAACTTCGCGGCCGAATACAAGGACCGGGTGTTCTCAGAGTTTCTGCGCGAATACCAGGCCGGGCGCACCCCCAACCCCGACGTGCTGTGCAACGCCGAGATCAAATTCAAAGCCTTTTTAGACCACGCCATGCGGCTGGGTGCCGAAAAAATCGCCACAGGCCATTACGCCCGGGTGCGACAGGTGGGGGCACAGTTTCAACTGCTCAAAGGCTTGGACCCCAGCAAAGACCAGAGTTACTTTCTGCACCGCCTGAACCAGGCGCAGCTGAGCAAAACCCTGTTCCCGGTGGGTGAGTTGCACAAAACAGAGGTGCGTCGCATCGCAGCAGAGATTGGGCTGCCCAACGCCAAGAAAAAAGACTCCACCGGCATTTGCTTCATCGGTGAAAGGCCTTTCCGCGACTTTTTGAACCGCTACATCGCCAAAGCGCCCGGCCCCATCAAAGACGACAAAGGGCGCACCTTGGGTCAACACCAAGGTTTGAGTTTTTACACCCTGGGACAACGCCAAGGTCTGGGCATTGGTGGCGTCAAAGCCAAAGGCGCCGCCTTGAAAGCAGCTCAAGCCCAAGGCCTGCGTGGCGTGGGCGAACATGCACCCTGGTTCGTGGCCCGCAAAGACGTGGAGCGCAACACCTTGTGGGTGGTGCAAGGGCATGACCACCCCTGGCTGCTGTCGCACCACATGACCGCCACGGACGCCAGCTGGGTGGCAGGAACGCCCCCCAGTGGCCTCAACCAACCCGGCCTGGGCGCAAAAACGCGCTACCGACAGGCTGACGCCGCCTGCCAGTTCACCGCCCAAGGCCTGGTGGGTTTTGAGTTGGCCTTTGACGACGCCCAGTGGGCTGTCACACCAGGGCAAAGCGCGGTGCTGTACGACGGTGAGGTCTGCCTGGGCGGCGGCGTGATCGAGGCCATGACATGACACATTCTTTACCCACAGTGGCCAGCCTGATCGGCGCCCCCACCGACATCGGTGCCAGTGTGCGTGGCGCGTCCATGGGGCCCGAAGCCTTGCGGGTCGCGGGCTTGCAAGAAGCGCTGGAGAGCCGTGGCTTGCACGTGCATGATTTGGGCAACCTCAATGGCCCTGGCAACCCTTGGCAAGCTGCGGTACAGGGGTATCGTCACCTGTCCGAAGTGGCCGCATGGAACCGCTTGATTCACCACGCGGTGCATGACGAGCTTCAACTGGGTCGTGTGCCCATGCTGCTGGGCGGTGACCACTGCTTGGCCATCGGTTCCATCAGCGCCGTGGCACGCCACTGCCAAGCGACGGGCAAGTCTTTGCGCGTGCTGTGGCTGGACGCGCATGCCGATTTCAACACCCACGAACTCACCCCCAGTGGCAACATCCACGGCATGCCGGTCGCTTGCCTTTGCGGGTTTGGCCCTGACACGTTGACGCAGTGGCCTGGCCCTGTGCCGTCGTTGCAACCCGCGCAGGTGCGGCAAATCGGCATCCGAAGCGTGGACCCCGGCGAAAAACGCTTTGTGCATGCGCAGGGTTTGGACGTGTTTGACATGCGTTACATCGATGAAAGAGGCATGCGCCACACGATGATGCAAGCCCTGGCCGGTGTGGACGACAACACCCACCTGCATGTCAGCTTCGACGTGGACTTTTTGGACCCGGCCATCGCGCCCGGTGTCGGCACCACCGTTCCGGGTGGCCCCACTTACCGCGAGGCGCAACTGTGCATGGAGATGATCGCAGACAATGGGCGGCTGGGTTCTTTGGACGTGATGGAACTCAACCCGGCGCTGGACGTGCGCAACCAAACGGCGACGCTGGCCGTGGATTTGATCGAATCACTGTTTGGAAAAAGCACGCTGATGCGGTCGTGAGCCGCATGACACCCTCAGGACGTCAAGAGGGTTGTTTGGGGGTCCACCGCTTGAGCAACAACGCGTTTGCCATCACACTGACCGAGCTCATGGCCATGGCTGCACCGGCGACCACGGGGTTCAAAAAGCCCAAGGCTGCCAAGGGAATGCCCGCCACGTTGTAGGCGAAGGCCCAAAACAAGTTTTGCCGAATTTTGGCGACGGTGCGGCGAGAGATGTCCAGCGCTTGTGCGACCAGCGCGGGGTCGCCCCTCATCAGGGTGATGCCTGCAGCATGCATGGCCACATCGGTGCCGTTGCCCATCGCAATGCCCACGTGGGCCGCGGCCAAGGCTGGCGCGTCATTCACGCCATCCCCCACCATGGCCACCGTGTGACTGCCCTCTTTCAGCCGTGCAATGCACGCGGCTTTGTCGCCAGGCAACACGTCGGCCATCACTTCACCGGCCTCCACCTTCAGGCCCAGTCGCAAGGCCATGGCCTCTGCCGCCCCACGGTTGTCACCAGAGACCATCACCACGCGCAAGCCCCGGGCTCGCAAGTCTGCCAAGGCTTCTTTTGCGCCGGGTTTGGGTTCGTCACCAAACGCCATCAGCGCCCGCAGGGTCAGACCTTGTGTGGTGCGCTCCAACATGGCCGAAACAGTGGCACCTTGCGTTTGCAACGCTTCGGCGCGTGGTGCCCAAGGCCCCAAGGCAACACCCAGCTCGTTCATCCACCGCAAGCTGCCCAGCAAATAGCTGCGTTGGGCCACTTCGCCTTCGGTGCCTCGGCCGGGCACTGCGCGCACGTTATCAGGTGTGATCAGAGGCAATTGACGCGCTCGGGCCGCCGACACCACCGCACGTGCGAGGGGGTGTTCGCTGCCACTTTGCAAACTGGCGGCGATGCGCAACACGTGGTCTGCTGTGACGCCATCGGTCACGTCAAAAGCGGTGAGCCGGGGTTGCCCCACCGTCAACGTGCCCGTTTTGTCAAAGGCCACCGTGTCCACCTGATGCGCCAGTTCAAGCGACTGGGCATCTTTGATCAAGATGCCATGCTTGGCTGCCACGCCCGTGCCTGCCATGATGGCAACCGGTGTGGCCAAGCCCAATGCACAAGGGCACGCAATGACCAGCACCGCGACAGCATGCACCAGCGACAGTTCAAACGGATGGCCAGTCAGCCACCACGCCAACAAGGTCAGCGTCGCCAACGCCAGCACCACCGGCACAAACACCGCACTGACCTGGTCCACCAAACGCTGAACAGGGGCTTTGGCGGCTTGAGCGTCCTCGACCAAACGGATGATGCGAGACAACACGGTTTCACTGCCCACCGCATTCACCTGCATGACCACGCGGCCGTCACCATTGATCGAGCCTCCGGTGAGTGTTTGCGCGCTGTCTCCGGGTCGTTTTTCGACTGGCAAAGGCTCACCAGTGAGCATGGATTCGTCCACCTGGGTTCGGCCTTCGAGCAGGACGCCGTCCACGGGGATCCGCTCACCTGGACGCACCACCAAACGGTCACCCACCATGACTTCGATCACCGGCACGTCCACCTCACCTTCGTCGCTCAACAAGTGCGCCACGTCAGGTCGCAGGGCGTGCAGCGCTCGGATGGCCGTGGTGGTTTGCCGCTTCGCCCGCGCTTCAAGCCACTTCCCCAACATCACCAAGGTGATGACCACGGCAGAGCCTTCAAAGTAAAGGTGCACCATCGCGCCAGGCTCAGCCGTGAGCCACAACCACGTCGACAAGGCCCACCCCGCCGTGGTGCCTATCGACACCAGCAGATCCATGTTACCGGTGAGGGCTTTGAGCGCGTGCCACCCTGCTTTGTAGAAGTGAGCGCCCAAGATGAATTGAACGGGCGTTGCCAGGGCAAACTGCACCCAAGCAGGGAGCATCCAATGCCGACCCCACAGGTCCCCCAGCATGGGCAACACCAGCGGAGCAGACAACAGCAACCCCACGGCAATGGGACCAAAACCGACCCATGGTCCAACCTCTTCACACACCATTGAAGCGTCTGCCGCACGGGGCTCGTAACCGGCATCACGCACGGCCCGTCGCAGCAAGCCTTCCATGCGTTGGGCGTCGCCCTCAGGCTTGCCACTCAGGCGAATCCTGGCCGATTCCGTCGCCAAATTGACGGTGGCTTCGGCCACGCCAGGTACTTTTTGGAGGGCTTTTTCCACGCGCCCCACGCAAGAGGCGCAGGTCATGCCACCCACACCGATGTCCAAGGTCTGAGACTGGGCATCAAGTGCCGCATTGGCTGTTAAAACAGAAGCTGTGAGAGGCTGGGTCATGTGTCAAGGTTACGCCTTTTTCAGGAAGCGCGTGTTCGCGCTATGCTTCTGTTTCATACCCCATGGAGCTTCAGATGAATCAAACCTTCACCGTCACAGGCATGACCTGTGGCCATTGCGAAAAAGCCGTGACCAAAGCCATCAAGCAGGTCGATCCACAGGCCGAAGTGCACATCGACCGCAGCATCAACCGGGTGGAAGTGGATTCGCAGCAAGACCGAGAGACCTTGGCCAAAGCCATTGCAGAGGAAGGCTACGCCGTGGCGGCGTGATTGGAGGGCCAGGGTGGCCCCCCAAATCCGACTTCAAAATCTGAAGCCCAACGTCATGTGCAAACGCAAGCGGTGGGTGGCCAGGCCATACGCCAGGTCAAGCTGTAATGGCCCGACTGGGCTGCGGTAACGCACACCCGTGCCCACGCCGACCTTGGCCTTCAACGCTTCAGCGCGGTCACCGACGGCACCCACGTCCACAAAAAAGGTTTGCTCCCAGGCGCTGCGCTGGGATTCGACCATCCAGGGCCGCTGCCACTCCACACTGCCCACGCCCAAGACACGTCCGGGGTTCACTGTGCCGTCGGGTTGGGGCACGCCCAAACTGCGCAAGGCATACCCTCGCACTGTGTTGTCGCCGCCGCTCAAAAACAACTCAGTAGACGGCACGGGCACGTCCCCACGGGCCCATACGGTGCCCCATTCGCCCCTCAGGGCGAGGCGGCCGTGGTCCGCAGCACCCAGGGGCAGGTAGGACAGCGCGCGTGCGCGCCCTCGGAAATAAATCCGACGGGTTTGCTCCAAGGTCAAACCAGAGCCGGCCTCCAACGCCACGGAGTAGCCTTTTTCAGGGAACAGCACGTGGTCCAACCGCCGCAAGGTCCAGCCAAAATTCGCACTGACCGAGGCTTGGCCTTCCGTCAATGCGCCCTCCTCATAGGTCCGCGCACGGTCATACTGCAAGAACAAGGTGCGGCTGATCGCGGTGGTGTCCTGGGTGCGACCCCAACGCAGGCGTTGGCTCACTGTGACGCCACTGGCGTCACGCTGACGGTTGTACAAACCAGACACCAACCAACGCCACCCGGCATCGTCCACCGGTGACGTGAGGCTGGCCTGCAAGGACGGGTTGTTGCGTGACCAGGTCATGCCGGTGACCGCTCGCCAGTTCAGCCCTGGCACACTGTGGTGTGTGTGCTCTAGGCTGAGCCGCGCCCCACTGTCGGTGCTGCCGCCCACGCCCACCACCAGTTTTTGCGCCAGCGCCTCGCGCACCTTGATGTGCACAGGTGCATGGTCAGGGTCATCACCGGGTTCAACCATCACGAACACGGATTCAAAATATCCGCTTTCAGCCAAACGCTTCTGGGCATCGAGCACCCGTGCCAGGTCGTAATCGGTGCCAGGGGTCAGGCCGGCCAAGTGGGCCAAGCGCCGCACCATCTGCGGATCGTAGCGCTGCATGCCTGAGATTTCCACATCGCCCAAGCGCAAAGCGGGGCCTGAGTCCAGCTCGACCATCAACACCGCGGTGTGCATGACCGGGTCAATGTCTGCCTGGCTGCGCAGCAGTCGACCTGCAGGGTAGCGCTGCGCCGTGAGCGCGCGCATCGCTTTGTTTTTGGCCTCATCCCAGTCGGTCTGTGTAAAGGGCATGCCGGGCTTGAGGGAGAAGGCAGACTCAATCAACTCACGCTGGGCCTGCCCATCGGGCCTGCTCGCCAGGTCTCCGGCAAACCGAACCGTCACCGCCGTCACCAGGGTGCGGGGTCCCAGGGTCACCTCAATGACCACTTCGGGCAACGCTTGATCGGCTTCAGTGGCAGGCACGGTGTGCACCATCACTTGGGGCGTCATGTACCCCCAGGTGGCCAACAAACTGGCGGCGTTTGCGGGCACTTGGGCCGCCAGCCTTTGCAGCTCTGTGCGGTCCAGATCGGACAAGGTTCGGTAGCGCTGCAGCTCCAAATGGGCTGCTAAAAACCCACGAACAGGTTCCGGTGCATTCAGACGTACGGTGAACACCTCACGCGCAGTTGGCACGCTGACCTCTTCGTCTGCCGCCTGCGCCAAGCACCCACCCACACCCAGACCGCAGACCAAAAGCCAACGAAGCACCCACAGCCCGACGTGCAAGCGCACCCCACTCATGGCTGGGACATCAACTGCGCCAAGTCTTGCGAACTCACCAACTGCACCTGTTCCACCTGCGCTAACTTGCGCGCACTGTCACTCAATGTGCCCATGGCGATGACCAACAGCGCATCAGCCCCAGAGGTTTGCCGCGCGGACACCAACTCCCGCAGCGGCTCCACCCCCAAGCTGGCAGCCTTCCAACGTTTGCACTGAAGCAAGGACACCTTGCCTGCGCGGGTCAATTGAAAGTCCGCAGGGCCTGTGGTCAAGCGCTGCACCTCATAGCCCTGGCGTCGATACCCGGCAGCCACCTGTTCCGAAAATTCACCCCACGACAGGCCCATGGCACGCTCGACTTGCCGGGCCACTTGGGCCGGGTCTGGCGCTTGCCACTGTCGCCAGGCCGAGATGACGGCGATCACCAGGAAGGGAAAACCGCCCATGGCGCCAAAGACCACGTATTCCGAAGGCAAAAATGCCCGGGACACCGCCACAAAAACGACCACCAGCAGCGCACTGATCCACCACGGGGAGCGCAGCAGAATCGCAAACAAGGACTTGTCGGACATTTTGAATTTCATCGATGCGTTCCCATTCCAATCTTCAACGAGGAATGTACCAGTCGCACCAGTAAGATCGGCACCATGCTCACTCCCTTTCACCCTCTTCGAATCTTCGCATTCGCACTCGCACTCGCACTCGCAATCGCGCTGGCTTGCCTCATGCCGGCACTCGCTCAGGACGCCAATGGGCCACCTGTCAAAACCATTGCAACGCTGGACGTGCCCCGTTACATGGGAACCTGGTTTGAAATCGCCCGCTTCCCCAACCGATTTCAGAAAAAATGCGTCAGCCACACGCGTGCCGATTACAGCTTGCAAGCAGACGGCACCGTGCAAGTGCGCAACCGCTGCAAACTGGGCAACGGCGAGACAGACGAAGCGATAGGCACGGCCCGGCAAATCGGTGACGCAACGTCGCCGACATTGAAAGTGCGTTTTGCTCCCGCCTGGCTGTCGTTCATCCCCGCAGTCTGGGGAGATTATTGGGTGATTGATTTGGACGAGGCCTATCAACTGGCCGCCGTGAGCGATCCGAAGCGAGAGTACCTGTGGATCTTGTCACGAACAACCCAAACAGACCCGTCCGTGTTGTCGTCTCTGTTGGATCGGCTGCGACGCCAAGGGTTCAATCTTGAACCTCTGATGATGACACCTCAATGATGCACGGCTTCACCGCATGACCAGCCCCACTGCACTGCTCACCCTCTCGAACGCCCAAATTGCCATTGAGGCCGTGGCCATTGTGTCGTTTGCACTTTCAGGGTTGTTGGAAGCTGCACGCAAACAGCTCGATGCCGTGGGCATTTGTGTGGTGGCGGGACTGACGGCATTCGGCGGTGGGACGGTGCGAGACATTTTGCTGGACCGTCGCCCTTTTTTTTGGGTTGAGCATGCCAATTGGCTGTGGGTGTTGATGGGTTTGTGCATCGGAGCCATGGTGTTTCTGCGCGCGCGGCACTTTGCGGTCACCGAGCGCGCCATGCTATGGCCCGATGCGTTGGGCCTGGGCTTGTTCTCGGCTGGGGGCACTCAAATCGCGCTGGACTCAGGCAGCCCTGCCTCGGTGGCAGTGCTGATGGGCATGGTCACGGCGGTGTTTGGCGGGGTGCTGCGCGACATCGTGTGCAACGAGATCCCCAGCGCCTTCAAAGACCACCGGCCGTATGCCTTGTGCGCGTTTGCAGGTGGATGGGTCATGGTGGGCATGGATGTCCTGGGCTATGACGATTGGGTCACGTTGTTGGCCTCCAGCATCACGGCTTTTGCACTGCGCGCGATGGCCATCCTGACGGGGTTCACCTTGCCGGCTTGGCAAGCGGGCAAAGCGCCCAACGACCCCTGAACCCCAAGGCCGCAAACGGCTTCGGTCAATAGGTTTCCAGGTGCAAACGACCTTCGCGTTTCAAGGCCGCGCCCACCACATCCCATGACAGCCCGGCTTGCTGCGCCACATCGCGCAGCGCAAGCACCACGCCTTCTTCCATGCTCTTGAGACCACACACGTAAAAATAAGCGTTGGGGTCCGCCAGCAAGGGGGCCAAATCCGCAGCGCGCTCACGCATCAGGTCTTGCACATACCGTTTGGGTTGCCCAGGTGTGCGGGAGAACGCAAAGTTGTTGTCAATGAAGTCTTTCGGCAGGCTTTGCAGCGGGCCAAAATACGGCAGCTCTTCTTTGGTGCGGGCACCAAAGAACAACATCAACTTGCCGCCCTCAAACTTGCCCGATTGCCGCAAACGGCGTCGCCACTCGGTCATGGCACGCATCGGCGCACTGCCTGTGCCCGTGCAGATCATCACGATGTGGCTGCGCGGATGGTTGGGCATGAGGAAGGATGCGCCAAACGGCCCAATCACCTCCACCTTGTCACCGACCTGCAAGTCGCACATGTAGTTGCTCGCCACACCGCGCACGGGTGTCCCTTGGTGGTCTTCAAGCACCCGTTTGATGGTCAGCGACAGGTTGTTGTACCCGGGTCGCTCGCCATTGCGGGGGCTGGCTATGCTGTACTGCCGGGCGTGATGGGCTTTCCCCAACGCATCCACGCCAGGCGGAATGATGCCAATCGACTGGCCTTCCAACACAGGGAAGGGCATGCCACCGAAGTCCAGCATGACATGGTGCGTGTCATAGTCACTGCCCCCCTTGGTGCCCACCTCGGTCACCCGCACATTGCCCACCACCGTGGCGGTCACGGTCTTCACAGCGGCCTTGGGACCATACAGGTTCGTGTAGGCGTGTGCGGCGGACCAGGGTGGCAAAGTGGCGCCGTATTGGGCGCTGTTGAACACAGCCTCAACCGGGGCGCCATCACCAGCGATGGCCGGTACGGCTGCCACGGTGGCCACATCGGCCTCGGTGGCGCCTGCTTGCGCCAACTGATCAGGCGACAGCTCTTGAGGCAGCTCGTCCCACAAGAGTTGCTCGTCCAGCGTGTAGGCACGCACTTTGGGCATCGTGCGGTAGTTGTCGATCGAGCCTGTTGGGCAAGGCGAGATGCAGTCGTTGCACCAATTGCACAGGCTCGCATCCACCACGTAGTTGCGTGAATCGTGCGTGATCGCACCCACAGGACACATGGTCTCGCAGGTGTTGCACCGGATGCAAATCTCGGGGTCAATCAAGTGTTGCTTGATGACGGCGGCTTCAGCCATGGAAGGTCTCCAACAAAGAATGGCCCAAGGATAGCCCCATCAGCGCAGCATCGGGCAACGGCCCAGCGCTGTGGAGCTTGGGGGCATCAGTTGAATCGAACGTATTCGAAATCAACCGGCTGACGGTTGATGCCCATGACGGGAGGTGCAATCCAGTTGGCAAATTTGCCAGGCTCCACCACACGGCCCATCAGGCTGGCGACGTATGCGCGGTCTTGCGCGGAGGGCAGCCATTGGTCCACATGGGCTTTCCACTCGGCATCGCTGATCACCCGACCGTCTGGCGAGACCTTGACACCAGACAACGCGCCGATGTTGCGATGGAAGGCCTTGTGTGGCACTTTCAGCTTCACGGGGATACCGGCTTTTTCGAGCACTTTGTTCCAGCGCTCGACGCCAGACACCGAGTCTTTGATGTAGTCGTCGCGCAGCACTTCGTTCAACGCGTTGAGCATGGGCACTTCTTTTTCGACCAATTGACCGTTTTTGGCTTCGAGCACCTTGTAGTGCTGGCCTTTGAGGACGTGGTCGTCCATGCGTTTGCCTTCTTCGTAGCGGCCTTTGAGGCCACTGCTGTAGAAGGTGGCCGCATTGCTGGACTCGTCCGCACCAAACAGGTCGATGGTGACCGAGAAGTGGAAATTGATGTAACGCTGAATGGTCGGCAGGTCAATCACACCCGCTGCGCGCAGTTTGCCCACGTCGTCTGTTTTCAACTCGTTCATCGCCGCAGCGGTGCGTGAGATCACGCGGGAGATGCCGGACTCGCCCACGAACATGTGGTGCGCTTCTTCGGTCAGCATGAACTTGGTGGTGCGCGCCAGCGGATCGAAGGCGCTTTCAGCCAACGCGCACAACTGGTACTTGCCATCGCGGTCGGTGAAGTAGGTGAACATGAAGAAGCTCAACCAATCTGGCGTGGCTTCGTTGAAGGCGCCCAAAATACGGGGGTTGTTGGCGTCGCCTGAGCGGCGTTCCAACAGGCCCTCGGCTTCGTCACGGCCATCGCGGCCAAAGTGGCGGTGCAACAAGTACACCATGGCCCACAGGTGACGGCCTTCTTCCACATTGATCTGAAACAGGTTGCGCAGGTCATACATGCTGGGCGCGGTGAGCCCCAGGTGACGCTGTTGCTCGACCGACGCGGGCTCGGTGTCGCCTTGTGTGACGATGATGCGGCGCAGATTGGCACGGTGTTCACCGGGCACGTCTTGCCAGGCTTTTTCGCCCTTGTGGTCGCCGAAGTGAATGGTGCGGTCCGCCTCTCCGGGGTTCAAGAAAATGCCCCAACGGTAGTCGCGCATTTTGACGTGCCCAAACTGCGCCCAGCCTTGGGGGTCTACGCTGACGGCTGTACGCAAGTACACGTCCATGTCCGTCGAGCCCTCAGGGCCCATGTCGTCCCACCAGTTGATGAAATTGGGCTGCCACTGCTCCAGCGCCCGCTGCAAGGTGCGGTCTTCGCTGAGGTTGACGTTGTTGGGAATCTTTTCGCTGTAGTTGATGCCGCTCATGCTGTTGCTCCAGTTGAATATCAGACTCTGTTCCAGTCAAAGGCCGCTTTGTCGCCCTTGCCATACACCTTCAATGCACCCTTTTCGCCCACCGCGTTGGGACGCTGGAAAATCCAGTTTTGCCAAGCCGTCAAGCGGCCAAAAATCCGGGTGAACATGTTTTCCTGACCGTTGAAACGCAGGTTAGCCTCCATGCCCGTCAGCGCATCAGGCGACATGGCCACACGCTCTTCAATCGCAATGCGGACCTCATCGGCCCAATCGATGTCGTCGGGGTTGCTGGTCACCAAGCCCAGGGCGTACGCGGCATCCGCGTCGAGCGCCACACCGGCTTTGGCGCGGACCGCATCCAGCGCGGGTTGCTCGTCATAAAAACGGCGGCCCAATCGGCTTTGACCCGTGGCCATGGGGTAGCTGCCAAAGTTGAGGTCGGCCACGGTGATCTTGGGGGCTTTGGCTTCGTCATCTGGCAGCGCCAGGTGGTAGCTGCGGTCACAGGCCAAAGCCAGTTCCAGGAAAGAGCCTGCAAAGCATGAGCCTTCGTCAATCAACGCAAACAGGCTGCGCGATGACACGTCCAAGCGGCTGAAGGTACGGCGCAGCAAGCCCAGGGTTTCACGCACCAGCCAGTGGGCTTGGTGGGTGGCCAACGTGGCGTCCATGGCCAACACGGCTGCTGCATCGCCCTGGGTTTTGACGAGCCATGTACCAATGTCCAACTCGTTCGTGCGCATTTGCAAAATGGCGTCTTCCAATTCACGTGCCATGGCCAAGGGATACCACTGGTCACCCGCCGCTTCAATGGCCGTCAAGTCTGTCGGTTCCACACCCGTAGGGGCCTTGACGGTGAACGTCGCGATGCGCTTGAGCCGATCGATCTCGACGCTCACGTGCGTGTAGCGCAGGGCATCAGCTTCCACGGTGCGCCGCAAAGGCGTCAGCGTCACGCCCTTGCCGTTGGCAGGACGGTCACTCTTTTCCGCCAGGGCCATGGCGCGGGCCTGCACTTTGGCGGCGAATTCAGTTTGCTTGGCAATGTCGTCCACCAAGCGCCAGTCTTTGGCTTTTTGACCCCGCACACCTTCCACACTGGTGCAAAACAAGTCTGCCAAGTCATGACGCACATGGCGCTTGTCGGTCACGCGGGTCAGGCCGCCGGTACCAGGCAACACGCCCAACAAGGGCACCTCGGGCAAGCTCACAGCGCTGGAGCGGTCGTCGATCAGGATGATCTCGTCACACGCCAAGGCCAACTCGTAACCACCACCAGCACAAGCGCCATTCACGGCAGCAAGGAACTTCAAACCGCTGTACTGTGAGGAATCTTCCAGACCGTTGCGGGTTTCATTGGTGAATTTGCAGAAGTTCACTTTCCAAGAATGGCTGCTGACACCCAGCATGAAGATGTTGGCACCCGAGCAGAACACCTTTTCTTTGGCACTGGTGACCACCACGGTGCGCACTTCAGGGTGCTCGAACCGGATGCGTTGAATGGCGTCATTGAGCTCGATGTCCACACCCAGGTCGTAACTGTTGAGTTTGAGCTTGTACCCAGGGCGCAGCCCCGCGTTTTCGTCAAAGTCGGCCGCCAAGGTAGCGACGGGGCCATTGAAACTCAGCTTCCAATGGCGGTACTGGGAAGGGTCCGTCTGGTATTCAACACGGGGAGCAGCGGCAAGGGCAGTCATGAGAAGTCCTGGGTCAATATGAATAATAATGCACAATCAATTCAGTGTGTGCATCATATTGCCTGCTTGTAGGCGAGTCAAAAGCACCGAGAAATATATTTCATTCGGTCACACTGGCAACTGCAGCGACCGCCTGACCAAGGCACGCAGCGCATCAAAGGTGGGGGTCAGGGGCTGGCTGCTGGTGTCCAGGTGCAGGTCTGCTTTGGAGTAAAAAGCCGCGCGCCCGGCCAGGATTTGGCGCAGGTCATCCATGGCCTCCTTGCTGGCTGCCATCGGCCGTAAATCACCCTGCTCAGCCACCCGCTGCATGTGGTCCTCGGGCTTGGCTTGCAACCACACGGTGGTGCAATGGGACAACAATTGGTTGAAGGTTGCCGCGTCGGACACCAAGCCTCCGGGCGTGGCGATCACCGCCTCAGGGTAAATTTGCACCGCCTCTTCCAAAGCGCGCCGTTCGTAACGGCGGTAGGCGTTCATGCCATACAGCGCCTGGATTTCGGCAATGCTGCAACCCGCAAACTTTTCAATTTCACGGCTCAGCTCCACAAAGGGGTAATCCAGGTCATCCGCCAGCATTTGCCCCAGCGTGGATTTACCGGCGCCGCGCAGCCCCACCAAGGCGATCCGGTGGCTGCGCGCACCATTGACACCACCTGTGCCCAGCATTTCTCCAATGGCTTGACGCACTTGACGCAACGTGGCCTCATCGCGATGCTCCAGCAACTCACGAATCAACAGCCACTCTGGTGACGAGGTGCTTACGTCGCCAATCAGCTCCGCCATGGCGCAATTGAGCGCTCCGGACACCTGCTGCAGCACCAGAAAAGACGCGTTGCCTGTGCCGTACTCCAAGTTGGCGAGGTGCCGCTCTGACACATCCGCCGCCAGGGCCACGGCTTTGCGGGTCATGCCACGCCGTGCACGCAAATCGCGAACGCGCTCACCCAACGCCACCAGCGCTGGGCTTTTGTCGTCCTGCGGGGCGCCGGGCGGCGCTTGCGGCGCAGACTTGGGTTCGGTAGAGTCTTGCATGGAAGGCAGTATAAATCCGGATGCACAAAGAAAATGCACTATAGTACTTGACGAGGGGCAATGTCACCGCTACCCTTCGAGCAAGCACAATACTGCATATTGCCACATCCGGCAAGCCACTTCTATTGCTTTCAGGTAACACCATGACGCCCGAGCTCTTTCGCGATTTGCTCTCCACCGTGACCCAACAACTGGCCGGACGTCCGCTGGACGCGGACTTGGACACGTGGCTCAACCAAACGCACGGTACTGACAGCACCACATACCAACACCTCAAGACCGCGTGCCAAGCGGGGGTGACGGCAGGGTGGTTATGCCAACGTGAAGGTGGCGGCATCCGCTATGGGCGCATCTTCAAACCCCAGGCAGAATTGCATGGTTTCTCGGTGGACGTTGTGGACATGCAAGACATTGCAGGACCACACCACACGCACCCGTTGGGCGAAATTGACCTGATCATGCCGCTCGAAGGCGATGCCCTGTTTGACGGGCGAGGCGCAGGCTGGTTGGTGTGCCCCCCAGGCAGTGCACACCGGCCCACCGTGTCACAAGGGCGAGCACTGGTGCTGTATTTGCTGCCCCAGGGCAGCATCGAATTCACGCGGTAAGACTTCAAAACACAACACCGGCATACCGCCGAGGAGACAGCCATGACCACCCACAACGGCCCAGCCGTGCCCCCTTTGGGCGAGCACTTCAACTTTGCACAGCACTTGCTGCAACGCAATGCGGCTCGCCCTCACAAAGTAGCGTTCATTGACGACCAAGGGTCACTGAGTTACGGCGAACTGGCCAACCGGACCCAACGGCTCGCGGCGGCGCTGCTGGCACAGGGTGTGCGGCGCGAAGAGCGGGTGCTGTTGCTGATGCACGACTGCAATGACTGGCCTGTGGCCTTTTTGGGGGCGATGTACGCTGGCATCGTGCCCGTCGCGGTGAACACATTGCTCACGGCCCAGGACTACGCCTACATGCTCAGGCACAGCCGGGCGCAAGCCGTCATGGTGTCAGCAGCCTTGCTCCCTGCACTGGAAACGGCCTTGGCGTCGTGTGCCCACGAGGTAAAACAGGTGATAGTCTCCCGCCCTGGCGCAGCATTGTCCGCCGGACAAGTCGACATTGAAGCGCTCATCCATCAACACGCACCCTTGCTGCAAGCCGCAGCCACGGGGCCGGATGACCCAGGGTTTTGGCTTTATTCGTCAGGGTCCACAGGGAAGCCCAAAGGCGCGTTGCACAGCCACGGCAACCCTTACTGGACAGCCGAACTCTATGGCACGCCGGTGCTAGGGCTCACCGAGCGTGACGTGTGCTTCTCTGCTGCGAAATTGTTTTTTGCCTACGGACTGGGCAACGCCTTGACCTTCCCTTTGAGCGTTGGGGCCACCGTGATCTTGATGGCCGAGCGCCCAACGCCAGAGGCCACCTTCAAACGGTGGACGGGCGGCGTCGGGCAGACACAACCCACGGTGTTTTTTGGGGCACCCACTGGCTTTGCAGGCATGTTGGCGTCTCCCCACCTGCCGGCCAAAGACCAAGTGGCCCTGCGGCTGGCATCGTCGGCCGGTGAAGCGTTGCCTGCCGACATTGGCCAACGCTTCACCGCCCACTATGGCGTGGAAATCATCGACGGCATCGGGTCGACAGAGATGCTGCACATCTACCTGTCCAACATACCTGGCAAGGTGCGCTACGGCACCACGGGTTGGCCAGTACCGGGCTATGCCGTGGAGTTGCGCGGCGACGACGGTCAGGCTGTGCCCGATGGGGAAACCGGTGACCTGTACATCCAGGGCCCAAGCGCCGCCTTGATGTACTGGGGCAACCGCGACAAATCCCGCGAGACCTTCCAAGGCGTGTGGACCAAGAGCGGTGACAAATACGTGCGCAACACCGATGGCACCTACACCTATGCTGGGCGCAGTGACGACATGCTCAAAGTCAGCGGCATTTACGTGTCGCCATTTGAAGTTGAGGCCACACTGGTGCAACACCCGTCGGTGCTGGAAGCCGCCGTCATTGGCGTGAACGACGACGAAGGCCTGACCAAAACCAAAGCGTTTGTGGTGCTCAAAGCCGGTCAACATGCCGACGACGCTGAACTCAAGGCGTTTGTCAAAGAACGCTTGGCTGCCTACAAATACCCCCGCGCCATCGAGTTCGTGCAAGAGTTGCCCAAAACCGCGACCGGCAAAATCCAACGCTTCAAGTTGCGCGAGCGGGAAAACCACTGACATCACCATGGCCATCGCGTTCGTCGACATCGATTGGGCAGGGCGGCCGGTGTGCATCGAGCACGAGTGGATACCCTCGCCAGACGCTCACGCACCCTTGATGGTGTTCCTGCATGAAGGCCTGGGCTCGGTCAGCATGTGGCGCGATTTCCCGGCCAGGTTGTGTGCCGTCACAGGATGCCGTGGCTTGGTGTACTCGCGCCCAGGCTACGGGTGGTCGACGCCGCGCGCTCCCGGCGAACGCTGGGGTATCGACTTCATGCAACGTCAAGCCACAGAGGTGTTGCCCGCTTTGCTGAGCGCGCTGGGGATCGACGCCCAGCGTGACAAACCCTGGCTGTTTGGCCACAGCGATGGGGGCTCCATTGCCCTGCTGTACGCCGCCCACCAGCCACAGGCGATCGCAGGCGCCATCGTGCTGGCGCCGCACATCAAGGTCGAGGCGGTGTCGGTCAACAGCATCGCAACAGCACGCACCGCCTATGAACACGCCGACTTGCGCCAGCGTTTGGCACGCTACCACGCTGACCCCGATTCGGCGTTTTGGGGCTGGGCGAACGCCTGGCTCGATGCCCCATTTTTGAATTGGTCCATCGAATCGGCCTTGAACGCCATCACCTGCCCGCTGCTGGCCATACAAGGGCGCAACGACGAATACGGCACCTTGGCGCAGATCGAAGGCATTCAACAACGAGCGCCACACACCCAATTGCTGGCCTTGCCCGATTGCGGCCACTCGGCCCACAAAGACCAAACAGAGGCCGTGCTGGCCGCCACACAGGCGCTGATCAAGGCGACACGCTGACCCGCTTGACGGCCTTGTCGAGCTGCGTGCGCAACCAGCGGTGAGCCGGGTCTTGCTGGTAACGCACGTGCCAGATGGCGTACATGGGCATCGTGGGGCAGGCGACAGGCACCTCACAGCTGGCCAAATCACGCAATACATTGCCCTGCAGCCGCCCTGGCACTGTGGCCAACAGGTCACTGCCACGCAAAAAGCCTGGCAACCCCGCAAAGCCTGGCACCATGACCACAAACCGCCGCTGCAAGCCACGTTTCAACATCCATTGGTCGATGTCCAAAGATCGACGAGGTGCGTACAACACTGTCGCATGGTCTGACGCCACATAGCTCGCCTTGGACGTTGGCGCGTCCCGACAACGTGGGTCGTAAAACACGCGGTACCGGTCGACAAACAAACGCTTTTGGACCACGTCAGAGCCATCAGGTGGCCGCGGACTGATGACCAATTGGCATGCTTCACCGCGCAGCAGTTCCAGGCTGGGAATGTCAGAGGGAACCACACGCAAAGTCAATTGGGGCGCCTGTTGACGCAGGCTTTGCACCAGCGCGGGCAGCAGCACCTCTCGCTGAAAATCATTCGCGGCCACGGTCACCACGCCGGTCCAGCGAGCCGGGTCAAAGTCACCGGATTGAGCAAACTGCTGTAGGTTTTTAAGCAGCTGCTGCGCGTCGACCGCCAGTCGCTCTGCGCGGGCCGTGGCCACGATGCCTCGCCCTGATTTCACAAACAACGGATCGCCCGTGATCTCCCTCAATTTGTCC
>CAZHDP010000016.1:0-6076 GCA_964531605.1 uncultured Burkholderiaceae bacterium
CCCATGCCGTGCTGGGCGAAAACGGCGCGGGCAAATCCACGCTGATGAAAATCATTTACGGCTCGGTCAAGCCTGACGAAGGCACGGTGAGCTACAACGGACAAGCCGTGCACATCCGCAACCCGCAAGAGGCGCGCGCGCTGGGCATCAGCATGGTGTTTCAGCATTTCAGTTTGTTTGACACGCTCACCGTGGCTGAAAACGTGTGGCTTGGGCTGGACAAGTCTTTGAGCTTGCCCACGGTCACGCAGAGCATCGTCACCAAGGCCAGCCAGTACGGACTGGACATTGACCCCAGTCGGCCCGTCCACACGCTCAGCGTGGGTGAAATGCAGCGGGTGGAAATCATCCGTGCCTTGCTGACCAACCCCAAGCTGCTGATCCTCGATGAACCCACTTCGGTGCTCACGCCGCAAGCGGTCGAAAAACTCTTTGTCGTGCTCAAACAGCTGGTCAGCGAAGGCTGCAGCATCTTGTACATCAGCCACAAGTTGCACGAGATCCGCGAACTGTGCACGGCTTGCACCGTCTTGCGCGGTGGCAAAGTCACCGGGGTGTGCAACCCGGCGCAAGAGTCCAACGCGTCACTCAGCCGTTTGATGATCGGTGCGGAGCCCCCTGCACTGGACCACAAAGGCGGACAAGCCGGGGCGGTGGTGCTCCAGGTCAATCAACTGAACTTGCCCAAAGAGGACCAGTTTGGTGTCAATTTGGTGGATGTCTCCTTGAACGTGCGTGCCGGTGAAGTGGTGGGTATTGCCGGGGTGTCGGGCAATGGCCAAAAGGAATTGCTTTACGCGTTGTCAGGTGAAGACACGCGCGCTGCCCCTCAGATGGTCCGTATTGCGGATCAGGCGGTCGGCCAGATGGGCCCTCATGCACGGCGTGACCTGGGTTTGCACTTTGTGCCTGAAGAGCGCTTGGGGCGTGGTGCGGTGCCCACATTGGGGCTGGCCCACAACCTGCTGCTCACGCGTGACACGGCTGTGGGCACGGGGGGCTGGCTGAACGTGAAGGCCATGGAGGCGCAGGCTGCAGCCATCATCCAGCGTTTCAACGTGAAGGCGGGTGGGCCACATTCGGCGGCCAAGTCGTTGTCTGGCGGCAATTTGCAAAAATTCATCGTCGGTCGTGAGATCGACGCCAACCCCAGGTTGTTGATCGTGTCGCAGCCCACCTGGGGCGTGGACGTGGGGGCGGCAGCCCAAATTCGAGGTGCCATCCTGGCCTTGAAAGACGCGGGCTGTGCGGTGTTGGTGGTGAGCGAAGAGTTGGACGAGCTGTTTGAACTCTCAGACCGTTTGTACGTGATGGCCAACGGCCAGCTCTCGCCCTCGATTCAACGGGCTGATGCTTCGGTGACGCGCATTGGCGAGTGGATGAGTGGCTTGTGGCACGAAGACGTGCAATTGGCGTTGGAACATGCTGAGGAGGTGAGCCATGCTCAAGCTTGAAGCCCGCCCGCAGGCGTCACATTTTTGGAGCTACGCGTCACCCGTGCTGGCTTTGCTGATCACCGTGGTGATCGGTGTCACGATGTTCATCGCCCTGGGCAAAGACCCGATGCGCGGTCTGGAGATGTTTTTTTGGTTGCCCATCAAGAGCAGCTACGCCTTGGGCGAACTGATGGTCAAGGCCACGCCGCTGCTGATCATCGCCTTGGGTCTGGCGGTGTGTTTTCGCTCCAACGTGTGGAACATCGGTGCCGAGGGGCAGTACCTGATTGGGGCCATCTTTGCGACCGGGGTGGCGTTGACCGCCGACAAGGGCAGCAGTGGCTGGATTGTGGTGCCCGTCATTTTGGCTGGGGTGCTGGGTGGCATGGTCTGGGCCGGTATCACCGCCTTGCTGCGCGACAAGTTCAACGCCAATGAAATCCTGGTCAGCCTGATGCTGGTGTACGTGTCGGTGCAAATCCTCACGTACATCGTGGGCGGCCCGTGGAAAGACCCCAACGGGTTCAACTTTCCGCAAACGCAAACCTTTGAAGCCGCCACCCGTATCCCCAAACTGTTCAGCGGTTCGCGCATGACGATCGGTGTGGTGTTCGCGGCGCTCGGCGTGGTGGGCATCTGGGTCTTTTTGTTCCGCACCCGCGCTGGCTTTGCGCAGCAAGTGGGCGGGCTCGCGCCTGCTGCTGCGCGCTATGCCGGATTTTCGTCACGCAAGGCGTTGTGGACGGCCTTGCTGGTTTCTGGCGGCGCCGCGGGGTTGGCAGGTGCCCTGGAGGTGGCCGGCCCCATCGGCCAGCTCACCCCCTACGTGCCTGCAGGCTATGGCTTTGCCGCCATCATCGTGGCCTATGTGGGGCGCCTGCACCCGGTGGGCATGGTCTTGTCGGCCATCCTGATGAGCATGTTTTACATAGGTGGTGAGATGGCGCAATCCCGTCTGGGCTTGACCAAATCATTGACCGGGGTGTTCCAAGGCCTGTTGTTGTTCAGTTTGTTGGTGTGTGACACCTTGGTCAACTACCGTTTGAAATTCCAGGGGCGCACATGATGGAATCCTATGCATTGCTCATCGCTGCCACGCTGAACGCGGGCACCGTTTTGGCGCTGGCCTCGTTGGGCCTGCTGATCAATGAGAAAGTGGGTGTGGTCAACCTGGGGGCCGAGGGCATCATGCTGTGCGGCGCCATTGCGGGTTTTGCCACGGTGGTGCACACCGGCAACGACTGGGTGGGCTTTGCTGCCGGCATGGGGGCGGGCGCGGTGTTGGCCGCCTTGTTCGGGGTGCTGGTGATCTGGCTCAACACCAACCAATACGCCACGGGCTTGGCGCTGACGCTGTTTGGCACGGGTTTTTCAGCCTTTGTGGGCACGGGCTACGTACAGGCCAAGATCCCTGAGCGGGCACACTTCGATATTCCGCTGCTGTCTGACATCCCCCTCGTCGGACCTGCTCTGTTCAAGCACCACCCGATGGTGTACCTCACGGTCTTGTTGGCACTTGGTTTGATCTGGTTCCTCTACCGCACCCGCAGTGGCCTGGTGATGCGCAGCGTGGGCGAGAGCCCTGAGTCTGCCCACGCCTTGGGCTACCCGGTGCGTCGCATCCGCTTGTTGGCCGTGGTGTGTGGCGGTGCGCTTTGCGGTTTGGCTGGTGCTTACCTGTCCATCATCTACACGCCGCTGTGGGTCGAAGGCATGGTGGCTGGCAAGGGCTGGATTGCCCTGGCGCTGACCACGTTCGCCACGTGGCGCCCGGCACGGGTGTTGCTTGGGGCTTACCTGTTCGGTGGCGTGACGATGCTGCAGTTCCATTTGCAAAGCGGGGGGGTCGAAATCCCCAGCCAGTTCCTCACGATGCTGCCTTACCTGGCCACCATCGTGGTGCTGGCGGTGATTTCACGCAACCCGCAATGGATACGCATCAACATGCCCGCTTCCATTGGCAAACCCTTCTATCCCGGCTCATAATTGAGCGCTTGAAGCCGAGTGTTTGAAGTTTGAGTTTTTCCGTCACTGTGTACAACAACCCTTCCACGATTAAGGAACGAGAGATGACTGACCTGCAAAAACGTACGCTGCTGCGCCTGGCAGCCCTGACCGCGGTTGCCAGTGCAACCCTGGTGGGCTGTGGCAAAAAAGAGGAGCCAGCCCCCGCACCTGCGCCAGCACCTGCCGCCGCCGCACCTGCACCCAAGCCCGAACCGTTGAAAATCGCGTTCGCGTACGTGGGCCCCGTGGGCGATGGCGGTTGGACGTTTGCACATGACAACGGTCGCAAAGCCATTGAAAAAGAGTTTGGCGACAAGGTGGTCACGTCGTTTGTTGAAAACGTGCCTGGATCCGCTGACGCTGAGCGCGTGATCCGCGACATGGCTTCGCAAGGCAACAAGCTGATTTTTGGCACCACCTTCGGTTACATGGAGCCGATGCTCAAGGTCGCGCCCGACTTCAAAGACGTCAAGTTCGAGCACGCCACCGGCTACAAGCAGGGTGACAACATGCGCACCTACGACAGCCGCACCTACGAAGGCGCGTACATGGCTGGCGTGATCGCAGGCAAGATGACCAAGAGCAACACCCTGGGTGTGGTGGCGTCGATCCCAATCCCTGAAGTGCTGCGCAACATCAACAGCTTCACGTTGGGTGCCCAGTCGGTCAACCCCAAGGTCAAGACCAAAGTGGTGTGGGTGAACGGTTGGTTCGATCCACCGAAAGAAACCGAAGCCGCCACGTCCCTGATCAACGGTGGTGCTGACGTGCTGTTCCAAAACACCGATTCCCCAGCCGTCTTGAAGACCGCTGAAGCCAAAGGCAAGCGCGCTTTCGGTTGGGACTCTGACATGACCGCTTACGGCCCCAAAGCGCACTTGGCGTCGGCTGTGATCAACTGGGGTCCTTACTACGTTGCTGCCACCAAGGCCGCATTGGAAGGCACCTGGAAGGGTGGCGAGGCAGCTTGGTGGGGCGTGAAAGAAGGCGCGATCGACATCGTGTCTTTGGCTGAAGACGTGCCTGCAGAAACCAAAGCCAAGGTCGATGAAGTCAAGGCAGGTCTGAAGTCTGGTTCGTTCTCGATCTGGAAGGGCCCCATCATGGACAACACCGGCAAAGAAGTGCTGGCCAAGGACGCCGTCGCCGACGACAAGTTCCTGGGTGGTGTGAACTTCTACGTCAAGGGCGTGGAAGGCAAAGTCCCTGGTGGCGACAAGAAGTAAATTGCCTTGAGGGGGTGACCCTTCGTTTTAAGCAACCCACAAAGGCCGCCTCGTGCGGCTTTTGTGTTTTTGGTTTGAGAAAGTCCTGTCATGACCCATCCTTCTTTCGCTGTGCCTGACGTGGCGAGTGACCGTTTGAACGCCTTGCTGTGCGCCATGCCCAAGGCCGAGTTGCACATCCACATCGAGGGCTCGCTGGAGCCCGAGTTGATTTTTGCGCTGGCGCAGCGCAACGGCATTGCGTTGCCCTATGCCAGTGTGGATGAGCTGCGTCGCGCGTACGCGTTCACCAACCTGCAAAGCTTTTTGGACATCTACTACGCCGGTGCCAGCGTGTTGATCCAAGAGCAAGATTTTTACGACATGGCTTGGGCTTACTTTGAGCGGGCCGCCGCCGACAACGTGGTTCACGCAGAGCTGTTTTTTGACCCTCAAACACACACCGCACGCGGCGTCAGCACCGAAACGGTGATCCAGGGCTTGCACCGTGCCTGTGTCGATGCCCACACCCGGCTGGGCGTGAGTGCCTCGCTGATCCTGTGCTTCTTGCGCCACCTCAGTGAAGAGGACGCCTTTGCCACGTTAGCGCAGGCCTTGCCTTACCGCGATAAATTCATCGGCGTGGGCTTGGATTCGAGCGAGCTGGGCCATCCTCCTGAAAAGTTTGCCCGCGTGTTCGCCCGTTGCCGCGAACTCGGCTTGCACCTGGTGGCCCATGCCGGTGAAGAAGGCCCACCTGCCTACATCTGGAGCGCGTTGGACGTGCTCAAGGTGGAGCGCATTGACCACGGTGTGCAATCCGTGAAAGATGCGGCGCTGATGCAACGTTTGGCAAAAGACCGCATCCCTCTGACCGTGTGCCCATTGTCCAATCTCAAGTTGTGTGTGTTCCCGGACCTGACGCAACACAACTTGGGCGCCTTGCTGGACGCTGGCCTGGTCGCCACCGTCAACTCCGATGACCCTGCTTACTTTGGCGGGTACATGAACGACAATTTCACCCAGACCTTTGCCGCCACGGGCCTCACGGCCCGCCATGCCTACCAACTCGCGCACAACAGCTTCGAAGCCAGTTTCATTGGCGATGCGCAGCGGCAAGCTTACGTGGCTCGCCTGAATGCGGTGTTCGCCGAATTCGCAGCAAAGGCATGAGAGACTTTTTGACCACTTGACCAGGACACACCGTGACCTTTTTGGATGAAGTTCGAGCCCTGTTGGGCGCGTCCCATGTGTTGACGCCCGATGCCGAAGACCTCAGCGCCTACAGCGAAGACTGGCGTCGCCGCTACCAGGGTCGTCCCCTGGCGGTGTTGCGCCCCGCAGACACGGCCCAGGTGGCCGCCACCGTGGCCCTGTGTGCGCGCCATGGTGTGGCCATCGTGCCGCAAGGGGGGAACAGTGGCATGT
>CAZHDP010000016.1:6086-19733 GCA_964531605.1 uncultured Burkholderiaceae bacterium
GCCATCAAGTGGTGTTGGTGCTGACCCGTTTGAACCGTGTGCGCCAGGTGGATGCGTTGAACAACACCCTGACCGTGGAGGCGGGGTGCGTGTTGGCCAAGGTGCAGGAACTGGCTGCTGAGCATGACCGGTTTTTTCCACTGTCGATCGGCAGCGAAGGCTCGTGCCAGATTGGCGGCAACATCTCGACCAATGCGGGTGGCATCCAGGTGCTGCGCTACGGCAACATGCGCGACCAGGTCTTGGGTTTAGAGGTGGTGCTGGCTGATGGCCAAGTCCTCAACTTGCTCAAAGGCTTGCGCAAGGACAACACGGGGTACGACCTCAAGCATCTGTTCATCGGTGCTGAAGGCACGCTGGGCATCGTGACGGCGGCGGTGCTCAAGCTCTACCCTGCACCCAAGGCGCGCAGCCTCGCCCTGGTGGCCGTGGCCTCGCCACACCACGCGCTGGAGCTGCTGTCGGTGTTGCGTGCGCATTTGGCCGACCGTGTGACCGCGTTCGAGATCATGAGCGATGCGATGGTCAGTTTGGTGCAGCAGCACATGGCGGGCACGCCCCATCTGTTTGACAAACGACCACCGTGGTACGTGCTGGCCCAGGTGTCAGACAGCAGCGGCGCTGAGGCCTTGCAGACCGCGTTCGAAGAAGCCTTGGGGCAAGCCTTGGAAGGCGGTGTGGCCCAGGACGTGATCATCACCAACAGCGTGGCGCAGGCCAACGAGTTGTGGGCCATGCGTGACAACGCCAGCGAGGCGCAGCAGCGTGATGGCCACAACATCAAGCACGACATGGCTGTACCAGTGAGCAGCGTGCCTGACTTCATTGCCGAGGTGTTGCCAAAGCTGGAACAAGCCTACCCCGGCGTTCGCCCCATCATCTTTGGCCACATGGGTGACGGCAACCTGCACTTCAACGTGGCGCGGCCGTCGGGCTGGGTAGGTGATTGGCTGGACCACAGCGACCCGGTCAACGCCATCGTACTGGACACCGTGGCCCGCTACAACGGCTCGTTCAGCGCCGAGCATGGTTTGGGACAACTCAAGCGGCACGAGTTGCCGCTGTACAAAACGCCGTTGGAGATCGAGGTGATGCGCCGTGTCAAGGCTGCGTTGGATCCCCATGACCTGATGAATCCAGGAAAAGTCTTGCCTTCGGCTTGATTTGACTTGATATATTGCCATTGATTTTGAAGCATGACGAACCCTGAAACCCTTGCAACACCACGTTTCGATCAGCAGGGCTTGGTTGACTTGGCCAGCCAACTCTTGGTGGCTGCCAGCTTGGAGGCCGAAAAGGCCCGTTGTGTGGCGGCTTACCTGGTGGCTGCCGACGCGATGGGCCACAGCACCCATGGTTTGGCCCTCATGCCCATGTACCTGGAAGCCTTGGCCAAAGGGGGCATGCGGTCGTCGGGCAGTCACCAAGTGGTGAACGACCGCGGCGCTTGCTTGACGTGGGATGGCCAACAACTGCCCGGTGCGTGGCTCATTCACCAGGCGCTGGAAGTAGCGATGGACCGTGTGCGCCAGCATGGGGTGGTCACCGTCGCCATTCGCAACAGCCACCACACCGGTGCCTTGGCGGTGTACTTGCCACGCGCCACGGAGCGCGGCTTGATCGCGCAGGTGCAGTGCTCCAGTCCTGCGGCTTCGGGGATTGCGCCGTTCGGCGGCACCAAAGCTTTGTTCACACCCAACCCTGTTGCCGCGGGGTACCCGACCCAGGCTGACCCTGTGCTGTTGGACATCAGCTCGTCCATCACCACCCTCAACAACGCACGTCAACTCAAAGCCCGTGGCGAGCGGTTTCCAAAGCCTTGGGCCATGGATGCCCAGGGCCAGCCCAGCGACGACCCTGACGTGGTCATCAGTGGCCAAGGCAGTTTGCTGCCTGTGGGCGGCACAGACCATGGGCACAAAGGTTACGCGATGGCCTTGCTGACCGAGGCGCTGACGCAAGGGCTCAGCGGCTACGGGCGCGCAGACCAGCCTCAAGGCATGCGCTTGGGGGTGTTGCTGCAAGTGACCGATCCGGCGGCGTTCTCAGGTCTCGACGCGTTCACCCAGCAAACGCAGTGGACCGCCGACGCCTGCCGTGCCAACCCGCCCTTGCCGGGTGGGCCTGCTGTTCGCCTTCCCGGCCAGGCAGGGTTGGCCAAACAGCGGGCGGCGGTTCAGCAAGGCGTGCCCTTGATTCCTGCGGTGGTCTCCCAGTTGCAGGCTGCGGCAGAACGGCTTGGTGTTGAAGCTGCAGTGCTGCGTTCCAGCCACTGACACCGGTGTTGGCATGAGCGACTTGCCCCTGTTGTACTCGTTTCGTCGCTGTCCCTATGCCATCCGGGCCCGCATGGCCATTCGGGTGTCTGGCGTGCAGGTCGAGATCCAGGAGGTGGCGTTGCGCGACAAGCCTGCAGCCCTGCTGGCAGCGTCACCCAAAGGCACGGTGCCTGTGCTGGTCCTCCGCAACGGCGGGGCCACACAAGTGATCGATCAAAGCCTGTCCATCATGCGATGGGCCTTGCTGCAAAGCGACCCCGAAACATGGCTCATGGTGACCGATCCAGTGACCGATCCAGTGACCGATCCGGTGGACGATTGGGTGACCCGCAACGATGAGGTGTTCAGGCCATTGCTGGACCGCTACAAATACGCCAACCGTCACCCCGAGCTGACGCCTGGGGCACACCGTCAAGCGGCGTTGGACGGCTTTGTGTCAGCGCTGGATCAGCGGCTGCAGGCCCAGGCGTTTTTGCATGGGGATCGGCCTGGATGGGCTGATGTGGCGGTGTTTCCGTTTGTGCGCCAATTTGCAGGGGTCGAACCCGGCTGGTTTGCCCAGGCGGCATTGCCCGGTGTGCAGCGTTGGTTAGCCCATTGGCTGGTGTCGCCCGTGTTCACCGCTGTGATGGCCAAGTGACGGTGAAGGTGGCGTTGCTGTAGGACAATCGGCGCCCAAACCCAAGTGCAGTCGCTTGGGCACACTGACACTGGTAACGAACGCGATGCAACACACTGACATTGCCCTGATTGGCCTGGGCGTGATGGGCGAAAACCTGGCCCTCAATCTGGAGCGCAACGGGTTTTCCGTGACGGGTTTTGACCTGGATGACACCAAGCGCCGCAGCTTTGCGGCACGCACCCAGGGCTTGCGCGCCCGGGTGGCAGACAGTTTGCCAGCGCTGGTCGCCAGTTTGAGCGTGCCGCGTCGCATCTGGATGATGGTGCCTGCAGGTGCCGCGGTGGACGCCGTGGTCGACAGCCTGCGCCCCCTGTTGTCACCGGGTGATGTGTTGATGGACGGCGGCAACACCTTGTACACCGATACCCAGCGTCGGATGGCTGCTCTGGAGGGCAGTGGCATCCTGTACGTTGGCGCTGGGGTCAGCGGTGGCGAAGAAGGGGCATTGCGTGGGCCGGCTTTGATGCCGGGTGGCGCTGCTGCTGCCTGGCCCTTGCTGCGCCCCATGCTGCAAGCCGTGGCCGCCAAGGCCGACGATGGCCAGCCGTGTTGTGAATGGATGGGGCCCGGTGGTGCAGGGCATTTTGTGAAGATGGTGCACAACGGCATCGAATACGCCGACATGCAAATGATCTGTGAAGCCTACTGGCTCATGCGCCACCTGTTGGGCATGACGGCGGCTGAGATGAGTGTGGTCTTCCAGCGGTGGAATGACACGGCGTTGAGCAGTTACCTCATCGGCATCACGGCGGACATCCTCGTCCACACCGATCCTGAAACCGGTGACGCTTTGGTGAACGTGATTTTGGACACCGCTGAACAAAAAGGCACAGGCAAGTGGACCAGCCAGATTGCCTTGGACATGGGCGTGACAGCCCCCACCATCGCCGATGCCGTGTTTGCCCGCACGGTGAGTGCCCAAAAAGCCGAGCGGGTGCTTGCTGCGCAGGTGCTGTCAGGGCCGGCAATGCCCCCCCTGGTGGAAGACCGTGACACGGTGATCGAGAACATCCGGCGTGCGCTGTTGGCGTCCAAAGTGTGCGCGTACGCGCAGGGCTTTCAAATTCTGCGTGCTGCCGACCGCGAGCACCAGTGGCAATTGCCGTTTGCGACGGTGGCGTCGGTGTGGCGTGCGGGTTGCATCATCCGTTCGGTCATGCTGGCCGACATGCACAGCGCGTTCGTGCGCGACCCGCAGTTGAGCAACCTGTTGGTGGACCCGCACTTCGCGGCCTTGATGGCTGACAGCCACACGGCCTTGCGCGAGGTGGTGGCGATGGCCGCCTTGCGTGGGGTGCCTGTGCCTGCGTTCATGAGCTCACTGGCCTATTACGACGCCTACCGCTCGGCGCGCTTGCCAGCCAACTTGTTGCAAGCGCAACGCGACTACTTTGGCGCACACACCTACCAGCGCACAGACCGTCCTGGCAAGTTCCACACCCGCTGGACACCTTGACGCCGCCCCAAGGGTAATCACCGAACAGCGTTCGTCAGATTACTTGTAAAGTCGATTTATCTACTTTCAAGTAACCTCTTTTTGAATTGGCTGTGCTCATGACCCCGTCGGTGTCTGCTCCTTTGCTGGAGGTTGACTCGCTCACCTTGGCATTCGGTGGCGTGAAGGCGCTCAATGGCGTGAGCTTTGCGGTGCAGCCGGGCACCATCACCTCGGTGATCGGCCCCAACGGCGCAGGCAAGACGTCTGTCTTCAACACGATCTCTGGCTTTTACAAGCCGTCGCAAGGGCGCTTGATGTTCCAGGGGCAAGACATTGGTCACTTGCCTCCCCCCAAGCGGGCTGCGTTGGGTCTGGCCCGCAGCTTTCAAAACATTGCGTTGTTTCGTGGCATGACGGTGTTGGACAACATCAAGTTGGGTCGCCATTGCCACCTCAAGACGGGCCCTTTGGCGGCCTTGTTTTACAGCGCGTCGGCCCGCCGTGAAGAGGCGCAGTTGCGGCAAGAAATCGAAGAAAAAATCATCGACTTCTTGGAAATTGACCACATCCGCAAAGCACCGGTATCGGCGCTGTCGTATGGTTTGCAAAAGCGCGTGGAGTTGGCCCGTGCGTTGGCCATGAAGCCCAAGCTGCTGCTGCTCGACGAGCCTGTGGCCGGCATGAACCGCGAAGAAACCGAGGACATGGCCCGCTTCATCTTGGAGGTGCGGCGCGAATGGGGCGTCACGGTGTTGATGGTGGAGCATGACATGGGCATGGTGATGGATTTGTCTGACCACGTGGTGGTGCTCAATTTTGGCCAGGTCATTGCGCAAGGCTTGCCCCATGAAGTTCAGGGCAATCCCGAGGTCATCAAAGCCTATCTGGGTGCAGGTGATGTCCAGGTGCTGCGTGAGCGCTTCCAGCGCGTGGCGCAACAGGCGCGCGACCACAGGAAGGTGGCTTGACGATGGATTGGTGGCTGCTGTTTGAGGTCAGTTTGGCGGGCATCGGTTCTGGTGGGCTTTACGCGCTCACTGGCTTGGCGTTCGTGATGATCTACAAGGCCACCAAGGTGGTCAACTTGGCCATTGGTGAGATGCTGATGTTCAGCGCCTACATCTTGTTCGCGTTCAGCGTCGGCATGGGTTTGCCAGTGTGGCTGGCCATTCCTGGTGCGTTGTTGGTGTCGGGGGCGTTCGGTGCTTTGGTCGAGCGCACCATCATCCGGCCGATGCTGGGCGAGTCACCGATCTCGTCGTTCATGGTGACCGTGGGTTTGTCGTCCATTCTGGTTGGGCTGGTTGAATTGATTTGGACGGCCGATCAGCAGCGTTTGCCTGAATTTTTGCCCAACGAAGCCATCCGCATTGGGGATGCCTTCATCTCACCCAAAATTTTCTGGGGGTTTTGGGTGGCGGTCTTGCTGATCGTGACCGTGCTGTTGGTGTTCCGCTACTGGCGCGGTGGCGTGGCCTTGCGGGCCACGGCCTCAGACCAAGCCGCCGCGTACGCCATGGGCATCAACGTGCCTCGCGTGTTTTCGATGGCCTGGGTGGCGGCTGCGGTCATCGCTGGCGTCGCAGGCATTGTGGTGGGCTCGATCGGTGGCATCTCGTCGGTGATGGGGGTGTTTGGCCTGTCCGTGCTGGTGGTGGTGATTTTTGGCGGCTTGGACAGTGTGTTGGGTGCTTTGGTGGGTGGTTTGATCGTTGGCCTGGTCGAGGCACTGACGGGCTTCTACGTGGGCGGTGAATACAAGATACTGGCCACGTTCAGCCTGCTGGTACTGATTTTGATGGTGCGGCCTTATGGCTTGTTTGGCACCCACGACATCGAGAGGCTCTGATGCGCATAGGTTCAGCCAAGCAAAGTTACGCTGCTGATGCGGCCCTGTTTGACAGCCGGACACAGCAGGCCTGGTTGTTGGTCTTGGTGTTGGCGTTGGTGGCTTTCCCGTTCATGGCCAGTGAGTACTGGTTGTACCTGGCCTGCTTGGTGGGCATCAACATTGCCAGCACCACAGGGCTCAACGTGTTGACGGGTTACACCGGCTTGGTGAGCCTGGGGCAGTCGGCCTTCATGGGTATCGGGGCCTACACCGTGGCCATCCTGCAGTTGCGCTGGGGCACGCCGATGCTGCTCAATTTGCTGGCGGGTGGGCTTGCGGCCCTGATGGCTGGCGTGGTGGTGGGTTTGCCCTCGTTGCGCGTGAAGGGCTTGTATTTGGCGATTGCCACCATCGCTGCCGGGGTGATGGCGCACTTTGTCTTTTCACACTTCACGGCGCTGACCGGTGGCAGCGCCGGTTTGGCGGTGGCCCCCGCCAGCTTGTTTGGGATTGATCTGGACACCTCGTTCAAGTTGTATTGGGTCATCGTGCCGATCACCGTGCTGTTGATGCTGGGGGCCGCCAACCTGTTTCGCACGCGCATCGGGCGCGCTTTCATCGCCATCCGGGACCGTGACATTTCTGCCGAAGTGCTGGGCATCCCGCTGTTACCTTACAAGCTCTTGTCGTTCGCCATCTCGTCGTTTTACGCGGGGGTTGCGGGTGGGCTGTTTGCCTATTTTTTCCGTGCCGTGACGCCGGAGAGTTTTCCGCTGATCATGTCGATCTTCTTTTTGGCCGCCGTCATCGTCGGCGGCATGGGCACCATGCTGGGCAGCGTGTTGGGGGCTGTGTTCATGACCTTGGTGCCCGAGGTGCTCAAACTCATCGTGGGTTGGTTGCCTTTGGGTGACAACGCCATGCTCATCTTGTCCCCAGTGCGCACCATCGTGTTCGGCTTGATGATCGTGCTGTTTCTGATTTTCGAACCCCATGGTCTGGCGGAGGTGTGGCGACGCATCCGTCGGCTGTTTCACCTGTGGCCCTTCAAGACCTGAACGCCGCGTCGTCAAATCCCAAGGAGACTTCACCATGAGCATGAACAAGCGCACTTTTGTCACCGCTGCAGCGGCCAGTTTGGCCTCGCTCTCAGCCCCTGTTTTGGCCCAAAAAGCCGGTGCCAAATCGGCCGGAGAGGACATCGTGTTTGGTGCCTCCATGCCCCTCACGGGCGTGTTTGCGTTCGCAGGCATCGCGATCGACGCTGGCATCAAGGATTACCTCAGCATCTTGAATGAAGGTGGTGGCGTCAAAGGCCGCAAGGTCCGGTACGTTGCAGAAGACACCGCTTACAAGGTAGACCAGTCCATGGCCGCCTTCAAAAAAATCACCAGCCAAAACAAGGTCAGTTTGTACTACGCCGATTCCACCGGCTTTGTGAAAACCGTCAACCCTGAATTGGAACGCAATGGCGGCATCTTGATGACGGGTGCCTCTTTTGGCAAAGAGATCAGCGATGCGCAGAAATACCCGCTGCAGTTCATGGTGGGGCCTGACTACAGCGAGATGGTGGCCATCCTGTTGCAGTACATCGCCAAAACCAAACCAGGCGCCAAAGTCGCGATGATCTACTCGGACACCGAGTTCGGTCGCGACCCGGTAGAAGCCTTCCGCGCTGACACCAAAAAGTTGGGCTTGACGGTTGCGGTGGAAATCGTAACCCCACCGGGCAGTGTGGACGTGTCCGCCGAAGTGATCAAGTTGCGCCGAGCCGACCCTGACTTCACCATCTTTCACGGTTACATCTCGGCGCCCATCCCTGAGTTCATCAACCAATCTCGGGGCATGGGCCTCAAGACGCAGTTCATGGGCACGTTCTGGACCATGGACAACACCACGGTGATGCGCATGGGCCCGAATGCAGAAGGCTTCATGGGCGTCATGCCTTACCGCTATTACTACGACACCGAGGGCAAAGCCCCGATGTTGGAAAAAATCCGCAAAATGCGCCCTGAATACCAGACCACAGGGTACATGCAAGGTTTCCTGGCAGCCATGCTGCTGACCGAGGCCGCACGCCGCACACTTGAAGCTGGCAACGAGCTCAACGGCAAAAACATGAAAGTGGCCCTCAGCTCGATCCGCAACTACGACACCGGCGGCATCATCGGCGTGCCACTGTCGATCAAGGGCAATTCGATTCCGATTGGCCGCGTCTACAAGGCGGACTTCAAGCAGCAAAAGATGGTGCCTGCATCCGACTGGATCAACCTGAACCGTTGAGTCTTTGCCATGGACAACGCCAGCCCGATCCTGCAAGTCAACAACATCGAGGTCGTCTACAACAAGGCGATCCAGGTGTTGCGCGGCTTGTCGTTGTCTGTGCCACAGGGGCAAATCGTCGCTCTGCTGGGCAGCAATGGTGCGGGCAAGAGCACCACGCTCAAAGCCATTTCAAACTTGCTGGCCTTGCAAGACGGGGAGATGACGCGTGGTGACATCTGTTTCAACGGCCACGACACCCAGGGGCAGGCGCCCCATGCGTTGGTGCGTGCAGGTTTGAGCCATGTGATGGAAGGGCGACATGTTTTTGAAGACCTCACCATCGAAGAAAACCTGGTGGCTGCAACCTATGCCTTGACCGGGCGGCGGGCCACAGCGGCTGATTTCGACAACGTGTACACCTACTTCCCGCGTTTGCACGAACGACGCAAGAGTCTGGCTGGTTATCTGTCGGGAGGGGAACAACAGATGTTGGCCATAGGCCGCTCGTTGATGGCCGAGCCCAAGCTGATCTTGCTCGATGAGCCCTCTCTGGGTTTGTCTCCGGTGCTCGTGGAAACCATTTTTGAGATCATTGCCCGCATCAATGCCGAGCGCGGTACGGCCATGCTGTTGGTCGAGCAAAACGCCTCGATTGCTTTGGCCGTGGCCCACTACGGCTACATCATGGAAACGGGCAAAGTGGTGATCGACAACACGGCTGAGAAGCTGGCCTCAGACCCCGACGTGCGTGAGTTTTACTTGGGGGTGGGCAGCGAAGGCGATGCTCGAAGCTTCAAGCAACTCAAGCATTACAAGCGGCGCAAGCGCTGGTTGTCTTGACCGTTGCGGCGTCATGCTTCTATAACCGTTCTCCGACCTCAAGACCATGTCAGACCAGCTTTACGCGTTGACCTTGCCGCAGCAGTTGCGCCTGCAGGCTGAGCGGCATCCTTTGGGTGTGGCCATTCGGCAAAAGGAACATGGCATCTGGAAGCCACTCACCTGGGCCGAGTACCACGAACGTGCCCGCTGTGTTGGTTTGGCGTTGCGGGCCATCGGCTTGAGCGAGGGCGGACACATCGGTGTGCTCTCTGAAAACCGGGTGGAATGGGTGTTGGCGCAATTGGGTGCTGGGCTGACCGGTGCTGTGACGGTCGGTGTCTATCCGACCAGTCCGACCAACGAGATCGCCTATGTGCTGGCGCACGCCGATGCTGAAATTGTCTTTTGCGAAGACCAGGAGCAAAGCGACAAGGTGCTGGAGGCACGTGCGCAATTGCCACGTTTGAAAAAAATCGTGGTCTTTGAACGCAAAGGTCTGGAGGACACGCGCGAGCTGGCGCCCGACCTGGTGATGGGTTTTGAGGCATTGGAGTCACTGGGGCGTGCATCTGCCGAGACCCAGCACATTGACCAGGTGCTGCAAGCGCAGACCCTGGACGACACCGGCCTGATCATCTACACCTCGGGTTCGACGGGCAAACCCAAAGGGGCCATGCTCAGTTACCGCAACATGGCCGCGATGGCGCCCGGGGTGATTGAGCGTTTGGGCTTGAGGCCTGACACCAGTCATTTGTCTTACCTGCCGTTGTGCCATGTGGCGGAACAAATGCTGACCACCTTTGTGCCCTTGTACCTGGGCTCGCGGGTGGACTTTGGCGAATCCATCCGCACCGTGCAAGAAGACCTGCGCGAGGTCGCGCCGACCATGTTTTTGGGCGTTCCTCGCATCTGGGAAAAGCTGCATTCGGCCATCAGCCTCAAAATGAACGAGAGCGGTGGTTGGCGTCAACGGGTGTTCGAAGCGGGGCTCAAAGCCTGCGCGCCCTTTGCACACAAGGCTGCGCCGCAGCGTACCCTGGGCGAGCGGTTGACCTTCATGGTTTATTACCTGTTGATGTTCCGTGCGTTGCAAAACTTCATCGGCTTGCGTGATGCGCGTGTCGCTTTGACAGGTGCCGCCCCTATTTCACCCGCGATCGTTCAGTTCTTCCGCACGCTGGGGGTGCCGTTGATCGAGGTGTACGGCATGACCGAGTCCAGTGGCATGGTGTTGGGTCAGCGCCTGGAGGGTGTGCGCTTTGGCACCGTTGGCGTGCCCACTGTCGGGGTGCTGCATCGGGTGGCTGCGAATGGTGAATTGCAGATCCAGGGCGATGTGGTGTTCAAGGGTTACTACAAAAACCCAGAGGCCACGGCTTCAGCGGTGCAAGACGGCTGGTTGCACACCGGTGATGTGGTCGAGGAGAGCGACGGGGTGATCCGCATTGTGGACCGCCTCAAAGACATCATGATCACCGCAGGTGGCAAGAATTTGACGCCTTCTGAAATCGAAAACACCATGAAGGCCAGTCCTTACATCAAGGAATGCGTGGTGGTGGCGGATGCGAGAAAATTCGTCTCGGCCCTCATTCAAATCGACTACGAATCGGTGGCGCAGTGGGCGGAATCCCGCAAGCTCTCGTTCACGCACTTTCGCTCTTTGGTGGAAACACCCGAGGTACGTGAATTGGTGCAAACAGAAGTGAACAAGGGCAACGCGCGCATGGCTGAAGTGGCCCACATTCGGCGTTTTCATCTGCTGACCAAAGAGCTTGACCACGACGATGGTGAGGTCACAGCCACCATGAAGGTTCGCCGCTCCAGCATCTACAAAACCTATGCCGTGGAAATCGAAGCGCTCTACCGCTGATTCGGCCGCAGCCTCTTGGGGGGCCAGTGGTGTGCGCGAAAAGACGCATGCCATCAAGCGTGAGGCCGTGTTGCGGACTGCGGCCCAAATCTTCAACGAAAAAGGCTTTCACGCCACCTCGTTGGATGAAGTGGCCGAGCGCTTGCATATCACCAAACCCACCTTGTACTACTACGTGAAGAACAAGGACGAGATCCTCTTTGAATGTGTGACCATCGGGCTGAAACTCCTCCAAGACGCCATTGGAGAGGCGGGGGCCTCGGGGGGGACGGCTTTTGACAAGTTGATGGCGGCCATGCAGCGTTACGCACACATCGTGACCATGGACTTTGGCATGTGCGTCATTCGGGTGGGTGAAGACCCTTTGCCGCCAGAGAGCCAGCGCAAGCTGCGGCGCATCAAAGCCGCTCTCGACCTGGAGTTTCGCCACCTCATTCGCTTAGGCATTGACGAGGGCAGCATTGCCCCCTGTGACCCTAAATTGGCCGCGTTCACCATTGCTGGCGCCTTGAGCTGGATTGGCCGTTGGTACCAGCCCAACGGGCCGCTGACCCCCGAGGCCATTGCCCAACAGTGCATAGACCTGTTGGTCAACGGTCTGCGCAAAGGGGATCAGGAACGCATCAAGTGCAACGCCATCGCCTGATAAGCCGGGATCGATTGCGGATCAATGCCCAGGTTACCCGCAATGTGGTGTGACGCGTAACGTGCAATCACCATCTCAGCGGTGGGATCGATGTACAGCGCCTGGCCGTGGATGCCACGTGCCATGTACGCACCATGTGCGTTGTGCGACACCCACCACATGTTGCGGTAGCTCCAGCCGGGCAGGGTGGTGTAGCCTGCAGGTGTGAATTGCGCCGGATCGGCACCACGGCGGATGTCGTCCACCACCGCCTTGGGAACCACTTGCTGGCCTTGCCATTGGCCATCATGGCGCATCAATTCACCAAAACGTGCCAGATCGCGCAGCGTGGTGTTGAGTCCGCCACCACCAAACTCCGTGCCCAAGGTGTCCACCGTGATGTAGGCATCGTGCTCGGCACCCAGACGGCTCCAGAGGCGCTGTGACATCTGCTCAGCCAACGACAGTCCGGTGATGCGCCGCAGGATCCACCCCAAGGTGTCGGTGTTGATGGTTTTGTAGGTGAAAGTCTCTCCGTGGCGACCTTGTTTTTTGACGCCTTGCAAAAACGCGTAAAACCCATCTGGCCCCTGGTAGTCGGCTGGGCGTGCCAACAGCCCACCGGCTCGCGCGTGCGACCAAATCTCGGCATGGGGGTCGGTGTACACCTCGCTGTATTGCAGGCCTGTTGTCATGTCCATCACCTGTCGCACGGTGGCATCGCCAAATGCGCTGGCGGCCAGCTCGGGCACGTAATGGCTCACTGTCAAAGCAGGGTCCAGTCGGCCCTCTTCCACCAGACACGCCGCCAAGGTGCCTACGAAAGATTTGGTCACCGAAAACGCGATGTGCGGGGTGTCTGCATCCAGGGCGCCAAAGTAGCGTTCGTAAACGATCTGACCACGGTGCAAGACGACAATGCCGTCCGTGTAATTGGCAGCCAGCGAGGCCTCCCATGTGGTGGTTTGGGTGCCACCGATGGGCGTGAAGCGAACAGCATCCAGGTCATCGCGGTCTGCGCGCGGCAACACGGCCACCGGTCCTGCGCCTCGTGAGATGTTTTTGGTGGGCACCAACGAGCGGTAGTTGCTGTTGGCCCATCGGTTCTGCGGAAAGCGCATCATGCTGCCGTCGGCATAGCGCACCACTTTATCGGCAGGCGGGGGTGAACCCGTCATCCAGCCCATCACTTGCGGGTCGGTTTGGGCTGCCGTGGGCATGGCGGGGGCGATAGGGGTGCTCATGGTTGTCTCCTGGATGTTTTGAGGTGAGCGAACATGCTCTCATGAAATGGCGCAGTCCTGTGTCACCGGAATGGCAAGTTGGACCAATTTCATGGGCGGCAAAGGCGATACTTCACAGGTCTGCACTTGGAGAAACCTATGCCGCCCCGTTACCTCGTCCGCACGGCTGACGTGCCCGCTTACCAACCTGCCAACCACCACCACACCAGCAACCAGCGCTTGATCGGCCCTGAGACGGTGGGTGCCAAGCAAATGGAAATGCTGTTAGGCACACTGCACAAAGGCGGCGGCGCATTGCCCCATGCTCATCCTGGCATTGAGCAAGCCTGCTATTTGCTCGAAGGCACGGCCCACGTGGAAGTGGCAGGTGAATCGTTTGACATGGTGCCCGGAGACAGCTGCTTTTTCCCCGCCAACGAGATGCACTTGTTCCTGGTGACCAGCGAGACCCCGGTCAAGTTGCTGGTGTTTTACAGCCCGCCCTATGGCGAGGCGCCGGACAAGGTGATCCGCCCTGCTGCCACGGAGGCGCACCAATGAACTTCGCACTGACCCCTGACCACGCCCGCATCCGCGACGCCATCGAGCGCG
>CAZHDP010000017.1:0-19680 GCA_964531605.1 uncultured Burkholderiaceae bacterium
AACACCTCTTCCACGATCTGCGGGGCCAAGCCCATCGAAGGCTCGTCAAGCAACACCATGTTGGGGTTGGACATCAGGGCACGACCGATCGCACACATTTGCTGCTCACCGCCTGAGGTGTACGCCGCTTGCGACGTGCGACGGGTTTTGAGGCGTGGAAAGTAGTTGTAGACCTTCTCCAGATTCGCCGCAATCTCTCCCTTGTCGGAGCGGGTGTAGCTGCCAGTCATCAGGTTTTCTTCGATCGTCAGGTGGGCAAAGCAATGGCGACCTTCCATGACTTGCACAACACCCCGGTTGACCAGGTCGGCAGGCGAGAGGTTTTCGATGCGCTCGCCACGCAACTCGATGCTGCCTTTGGTGACCTCACCGCGCTCGCCTTTGAGCAGGTTCGAAATGGCGCGCAGGGTGGTGGTCTTGCCCGCCCCATTGCCACCCAGCAGGGCGACGATGCCGCGCTCAGGCACCTGCAGGGACACGCCCTTGAGCACCAGGATCACATGGTTGTAAATGACTTCAATGCCATTGACGTTGAGAATGATGTTTGAATCGTTCATGGGTCGCCTGTTTGAATCAACTGAAAAACCAGTCACAGTGGCTGGTCTTTCAGTTGATGGCTCACGCAGCGAGCGCGAGCCATCAAGCTCAGTGCATCAAGACTGGCAATCCGCTGGGGCGCGGCGCGTCATCTTTTTGTCGGCCAGGTACTTGTCAGCACCGGCCTTGATCATGGGCTTCAAGATTTGCTCGTCGGCCTGGATGAAGTCAGACGAGAAATTCCACTTGCTGCCGTCCCAGGTTTGCACGCGGGCGGCGGTCGAACCCATGTGGTCAGAGCATGAGGTGGACAGCGGTTGCATGATGCCGGTGAAGCCCATGGCATCCAGGCGTTTTTGGTCCAGCGCCAGGTTTTCCAGGCCCCAACGCACTTGCTCGCCGGTCATGACTTTGCCTTTGCCAAAACGCTCTTGTGCACGGCGCACGGCTTCCACGCCCAGCATGCCAATGATCACGCCACGGGTGTACAGCACTTGGCCCACTTCGTCTTTGGGTCCCGTGCCTTGGCTCTTGCCGTGCACGTGCTTCAGGATGTCCTGGATGACCTTGGGTTGTTGACCCGAGGTGTTCAAGGCCAGCGCGTTGTAACCCTTCGCGCCTTCGCCCACGTCTTTGACATCAGGCTCAGCACCCGCCCACCACACACCGTACATTTTTTCGCGTGGGTAGCCTGTGGCTTGTGCCTCTTTGAGTGCAGTGGAATTCATCACACCCCAACCCCACAACATGACGTAGTCAGGACGGCTTTGACGCACTTGCAACCAAGCTGATTTCTGCTCGACGCCAGGGGCAGTCACGGGGATCAATTGCAAGTCAAAACCGTGCATCTTGGCACGCTCTTGCAACAGCGGGATCGGCTCTTTGCCAAATGGAGAGTCGTGGTAGACCAAAGCGATCTTTTTGCCTTTGAGCTTGTCCAGACCGCCTTCTTTTTTGCCCAAGTGCTGCACCAAGATGTCAGCACCCGTCCAGTAACTGCCCATCAGGGGGAAGTTCCATTTGAATGCTTGACCGTCTTGGGCGATGGACAAGCCGTAGCCCAAGGTGATCAACGGCACTTTGTCAGCAGGTGCTTTTTCGGTCAGCGCAAACGTGATGCCTGTCGCTTGAGGATCAAACAAGGTCACACCAGGGCGGCCCTTGAGACGCTCGTAGCACTCCACGCCACGGTCGGTGGCGTAGCCGGTTTCGCACTCTTCAAACGTCAGCTTGACGCCGTTGATGCCACCATCACGGGCATTGATCAACTTGAGGTAGTCCTGTTTGCCGTTTGCCCATGGGATGCCGTTGGGGGCATAGGGACCGGTGCGGTACGACAGCAAGGGGAAAAACTGTTCTTTCGCCTGTGCTTGAGCCTTGGCTTGCGCCTGAGCGGGTGTCGACACCAAGGACGATGCTGCAGCAGCGACTGCCGCCACGGCCAAAATCAAATCACGCATTTTCATGCTTGTCTCCTGTGAAAAAAAACACTGACACTGACTAACAACTTGCCCCACCCCTCAATGGGGGAAGGGCCACAAACGCAACTTCTGTTTGGCCACCGCCCACAGTTTGGCCAAGCCGTGGGGCTCCACGATCAAGAACCACACGATCAGTCCGCCAAAGATCATCAGCTCGGCATGCGACACACCTGCCGTTGAGATTTCGACCCCGACCAAGCTGGCCAAGGCAGGCAAAATTTGGCTCAGCGCAATCGGCAACAAGGTGATGAACGCTGCACCCAAAAATCCACCCAAGATCGAGCCCAGACCACCGATGATCACCATGAACAAGAGCCGGAAGGAAATGTCCACAGAGAACGCTGCAGGCTCCCAAGCCCCCAGGTAAACGAAAGCCCACAAGCCGCCAGCCACACCGATGATGAAAGAGCTGACCGCGAAAGCACTCAGCTTGGCGTACATCGGGCGAATGCCGATCACCGCAGCAGCCACGTCCATGTCGCGGATGGCCATCCACTCACGGCCCACGGCACTGCGCACCAGGTTCTTGGCCAACAGGGCAATCACCACCAGCAGGCTCAGACACAACCAGTACTTGCTCAAAGCGCTGTCGATGGGCAGGCCAAACACCTGCAACTCAGACACCGACACCGAACCCGAGGGTGAATCGTTCGTCAACCATTTGATGCGCAAGAACATCCAGTCGCTGAAGAACTGCGCCGCCAAGGTGGCCACGGCCAGGTAGAGGCCTTTCACCCGCAAGCTGGGCAAACCAAACAAGATGCCGAACACGGTGGCACACAAACCACCCAAGATCAAAGCGGGAATCAAGGGCAAGCCGGGGATGCGCACGAAAAAGTTGTAGGCACCGTAAGCACCGACCGCCATGAACGCACCGGAGCCCAGCGAGATTTGACCGCAATAGCCCACCAGGATGTTCACCCCCAAGGCGGCCAAGGACATGATCAAAAAGGGGATCAAGATAGCCCGGAAGAAGTAGTCGGTGGCCAAGGAGGGCACCACTGCAAACGCAAACACCAGCAGGGCTGCCATCACGATGCGGTCTTGCCGGATGGGCAAGATCTGCTGGTCAGCACGGTAGTTGGTTTTGAATTGACCGTTTTCTCTGTAGAACATGGCTTTTCCTTACACGCGGTCGATGATTTTTTCGCCAAACAAACCTTGCGGACGAATCAACAAGAAGCCCAGGGCAAGCACATAAGCAAACCAGATTTCAATGCCGCCACCCACGAAGCCGCCCAAGTACACCTCAGACAATTTCTCGCCAACACCGATGATCAAGCCGCCGATGATGGCGCCAGGTACCGAAGTCAGGCCACCCAAAATCACCACAGGCAAAGCGCGCAGGGCCACCGTTGCCAGGGAGAACTGCACACCGAGCTTGCTGCCCCAGATCATCCCGGCCACCAAGGCCACGATGCCCGCCACACACCACACGATCACCCAAATGCGGTTGAGCGGGATGCCGATCGATTGCGCCGCCTGGTGGTCATCGGCCACGGCACGCAGGGCGCGGCCTGTGGCTGTTTTTTGGAAGAAGAGGGTCAACAGCGTGACCAGCGCCGCGGCAATCAGCGCGGCGTAGAAATCTTCTTTGTTGATCAAGACGCCGCCCTGGAACATGCCTTCCAAGATGAAGACGGGGTCTTTGGGCATGCCAATGTCAATCTTGTAGATGCTGCTGCCAAACAAGGTTTGGCCAAGGCCTTCGAGAAAGTAGGCGATGCCCAACGTGGCCATCAACAAGGTCGCGCCTTCCTGGTTGACCAAGTGCCGCAGCACCAGGTATTCCACGGCCCAGGCCACCACAAACATGACCACAGCGGCCATCGCGAAAGCCAACACGTTGGCCATCAACAGGCTGTTGACCCCCGTCCACTGTGGAATCCACTCTGAGAAGCGCGCCATGGACAGCGCACCAAACAGCACCATCGCGCCCTGGGCAAAGTTGAACACCCCAGACGCTTTGAAAATGAGCACGAAGCCCAGCGCGACCAGCGAATACAACATGCCGGCCATCAGGCCGCCGAGCAATGTTTCAAGAAAGAATGCCATCGTTAAATCCTTGTCCGTGCGGGTTCGGTCAGTGAGAAGTGCCCAGATAGGCACTGATCACTTCTTCGTTGTTGCGCACCTCGTCGGGTGAACCATCGCCAATTTTTTTGCCGTAGTCCAACACCACCACGCGGTCGGAAATGTCCATCACCACACCCATGTCGTGTTCGATCAGCACGACCGTGGTGCCGAACTCATCGTTCACGTCGAGGATGAAACGGCACATGTCCTGCTTTTCCTCCAGGTTCATGCCAGCCATGGGTTCGTCGAGCAGCAGCACTTGTGGCTCCATCGCCAACGCACGGCCCAGATCGACCCGCTTTTGCAAGCCATAAGGCAACTGCCCCACGGGCGTTTTGCGAAAAGCTTGGATTTCCAAGAAATCGATGATGTGCTCAACTTTCTCGCGATGGGCTTCCTCTTCGCGCTGAGCGGGGCCGATGCGCAAAGCCTGCATCAGGATGTTGCTTTTGATCTTGAGGTTGCGCCCAGACATGATGTTGTCAATCACACTCATGCCCTTGAACAAAGCCAAGTTCTGGAACGTGCGGGCAATGCCCATCTCGGCCACCTGACGGCTGTTCATGTGGTCAAAGGTTTGGCCACGGAAGGTGATGGAGCCCTCTTGAGGGGTGTAGACCCCATTGATGCAGTTCAGCATCGAGCTTTTGCCTGCGCCGTTGGGGCCAATGATGGCGCGGACTTCATGCTCGCGGACGTTGAAGGAAATGTCGGTCAGGGCTTTGACACCCCCGAACCGCAGGCTGATGTTTTTGACGTCGAGGATGACGTCCCCAATCTCTTTGCTCATGCTGCTGCCTTCACAGGGGTGAACGTTTTGGCGTCGGAAATCTTGAGCGTGGCGCTGACACTGCCCGAGCGGCCGTCTTCAAACTTGACCACGGTCTCGATGAACTGCTCTGACTTGCCTTCGTACAGGCCATCGACCAGGGGCTTGTATTTCTCGGCAATGAAGCCACGGCGGACTTTGTTGGTGCGGGTCAACTCGCCGTCATCGGCATCGAGCTCTTTGTGCAGCACCAAAAAGCGGGAGACCTGGCTGCCCGCCAGCAAGGCGTCTTCGGCCAGATCGGCGTTGACCTTTTCCACGCACTCTTGAACGAGCTGGTACACCTCGGGCTTTTGCGCCAAATCGGTGTAGCCGGCATAGGGCAAATTGCGGCGCTCGGCCCAGTTGCCCACGGCGTCGAAATCGATGTTGACCATCACGCACACTTTTTCACGCTGGTCGCCGTAGGCCACCACCTCTTTGATGTGCGGGAAGAACTTGAGCTTGTTCTCGACGTACTTGGGTGCGAACATGGCACCGTCATTGGCCCCGCCTTTGATGCGGCCCACGTCTTTCACACGGTCAATGATTTTCAGGTGGCCATGGTTGTCAATGAAGCCCGCGTCACTGGTGTGGTACCAGCCGTCCGGGGTCAACACTTCAGCAGTGGCTTCAGGGTTTTTGTAATAGCCTTTGAGCAAGCCAGGCGACTTGACCAAAATTTCGCCGTTGTCGGCCACTTTGATCTCCACCCCCTTGCAAGGCACACCCACCGTGTCTGCACGGGCTTCGTTGTCAGGCTGCAAGCAAACGAACACGGCCGTTTCAGTCGAGCCGTACAGCTGCTTGATGTTGACACCGATGGAGCGGTAAAACGTGAACAGATCAGGGCCAATGGCCTCGCCTGCGGTGTACGCCACACGCACCCGGCTGAAACCCAGGTTGTTGCGCAAAGGGCCATAGACCATCCAGTTGCCCAGGGCGTATTTCAAGCGATCGACCCAACCGACGGACTGACCATCCATCAGCGCAGGACCGACCTTTTTGGCCACGTCCATGAAATAATGGAACATGCCCCGCTTGATCGAACCAGCATCTTCCATGCGGATCATCACGCTGGTGAGCATGCCTTCAAACACACGTGGCGGGGCGAAGTAATAGGTCGGGCCAATCTCTTTCAGGTCAATGGTGATCGTGGCGGCTGACTCGGGGCAATTCACCACATAGCCGCACACCAGCCACTGCGAGTAGCTGAAAATGTTTTGCCCAATCCACGCAGGTGGCATGTACGCGAGCACATCCTCTGCGCTGGTCAACTTGTCAAACTCAGCGCCCGCATCGGCGCGGTCAATCAAGGAACTGTGGGTGTGCACCACGCCTTTCGGGTTGCCTGTGGTGCCCGAGGTGAAAAACATCGCGGCCACGTCGCCCGACTGCGCTTTCTCCAACTCTTCTTTGAAAAACTGTGGGTGCTGCTTGGCAAACACGCCGCCTGCAGCGATCAACTCCTCCAGCCCACCCAAGCCCTCTTCGGTGTACTTGCGCAACCCTCTGGGGTCGTCGTAATAGATGTGGGTCAGCTGAGGGCACTTCTCGCGCACTTCCAGCATTTTGTCGACCTGTTCCTGGTCTTCCACCACGCAAAAACGCACTTCGGCATTGGTGATGGGGAACACGCATTCGGCGGCAGCCGCATCTTGGTACAGGGGCACGGGTATGGCCCCCAAAGATTGCGCGGCCAACATGGTGGCGTACAAGCGGGGACGATTGGAACCCACCACGATCAGGTGCTCGCCGCGGTGCAAGCCCGCTTGGTGCAAGCCGCACGCAACGGCTTCGACCAACTGTGCCAAAGCCGACCAGCTCGTGGTCTGCCAAATGCCATATTCTTTTTCGCGCAGTGCAGGGGCATCGGGGCGCTCAGTGGCGTGCTTGAGCAGCAATCGGGGAAACGTTGTTTGCATCACGTGGCGAGTCTCCAAAGGGGCTGCAAGAAAGGTCTTTGCAGCTGATGGGGCGGATGGTAGGCCTGCATTTGACGTCAAGTTGTCGTTTGAACGACAATTCAGGGAAGACCCTTAGCTCAACTGACCCGAGTCTGACAAGCCACCATGACCTCTGTACCCAGCGTCCACCAACGCCGTCGAGCCCCAACCCCCGCAGAACGGGAAAGCATCCCATGGTTGGGCCTGCTGACTGCGCAAGAGCGTGACCAGGTCACGCCGCAACTGGTGGTGAGTGATCCACAACCGGGCGATTACGTGTGCCGTGTAGGGCGCCCTGTCACCTATTGGTTTGGGGTGATTTCAGGTTTGCTGAAAATGAGCAGTGACAGCGAAAGCGGCCAAACCATGACCTTCACAGGTGTACCGCCGGGCGGTTGGTTTGGCGAGGGCACGGCCCTCAAGCGTGAGATCTACCGTTACAACATCCAGCCCCTGCGAGCGAGCGTGGTGGCGGGCCTGCCAGTGGACACGTTCCACTGGCTGATTGACCACTCTCTGGGGTTCAACCGCTTCATCATGCACCAACTGAACGAGCGTTTGGGGCAGTTCATCGCCGCGCGCGAAATGGACCGCATGTCGAACCCTGAACTTCGACTGTCGCGGCACCTGGCCGCGCTGTTCAACCCTGTGCTGTACCCAGGTGTCGGTGAGGTCTTGCGCATCACCCAGCAGGAGCTGGGCTACCTGGTGGGCCTGTCTCGCCAACGGGTGAACGAAGCCTTGCGCACACTGGAAGCCACAGGCGCCATCCGCGTGGAATACGGTGGCTTGCGTGTGCTCGACCTGCAGGCCTTGCGCACAGGCAACCCGCAACGCTGAAGCCCAAACGGTGGCGGCTTAGCCTCTCGGGACTTCAGTCCCCATGCCGCCGAACTCAGTCGGCGAGTTCCTCTTTGGCCATCTCCACATCCAGCCGCTCCATGGCATCCACGGGTTTGAAGGATGCGGCCTGCTCGTAGAGGGCCGTGGCCTCGGCCATGCGCTTATCCCCCTCCAGCATGACCATGCCGTTGGCGTATTCGATCATCGCAATCGCTGATTTGGGGTTGAGTTTCAGGGCTTCCTGAAACAGCTTGAGGCCTGTGTCTTTTTTCGCACCATAGGTCATGCCACCGATGAGGGAGCCCACCTTGTCGATCACCTCAGCGTGAAACGCACCCAGGGCAATGTGAGCATCCGCGTGCTGCGGGGTGAGTTTGATGGTGGTTTCCAGCGCCGCCTTGACTTTGCCCCCCAGCCCTTGTGCCAAGGCTTTGGCCACGCTGATGCCCTGGCTGTAACGCCCCAAGGCGTACGCTTGCCAATAGTGGGCATTGGGATTTTTAGGCTCGGATTGCGCTTGGGCCTCGGCACGTTGCGCGACCTCCATGAACAAGTCCAACTTGGCTTTCTCTTTGCCTTCGAGGTAATTGGCATAGATGCACGTGGCCTTGTTGGCCACCGTCACACCAGCAGGGCCAGCCTTGAGTCCGGCCTCTGCGGCCTTTTGAAACTCGCCGTTGTGAAAACAGACCCAAGCGTCCAGCACTTTGGCATCTTTGGGCGCAGGCTCTTTGTCGCCAGCATGAAGGCGGGCCCATTGCTTCTTCACGCTGGCAGCGTCCCACGCGTAATCACCGGCATAGGGAAAAGCGGTCCATTTGGCCATGTTGGTCTCCTTCACTGTGGTCTCAAGGTGCTGGCGCCGCTTGATAGGCGCCCACCAAATTCAACAAATGCATGCGCTGACCAGGCTCCAAATAAGGCACCAACAGGTTGAGCACATGCTGAGCACCACGCAGCAAGGCATGCTGGGCGCTCTCGGGCTCCAATGCGCGACGGGGGTCTCGCACGTATTCAAAACTCAGCCAGTAGGTCAGCACCACCACCATGCTGGTGGCTGTGCCTTCGACTTCGCGAGAGTCCATGCTGATGGCCCCTGAACGGCTCATGCCGTCGAGGAGCGCCCTGACCGAGCGGGTCTTGTTTTTCAAGATCCATTGGAAATGGGTTTCCAAACGCCGGTTTTTGCTGAGCAGGTCGTTCAGGTCGCGGTACAAAAAGCGGTACTGCCAGATCAACTCGAACAGGGTGTGCATGAAGAACCAGGCGTCCTCCACGTCTTTCACCCCTTCGCTCGCGTTCAGCAGTTCGCTCAAGGCCTTCTCGTAGCGGTCAAACAAGGCGTTGATCAGCTCGTCTTTGGCGGGATAGTGGTAGTAGAGGTTGCCTGGACTGATGTGCAACTCCGCCGAGATGAGCGTGGTCGACACATTGGGTTCACCAAAGCGATTGAACAGGTCAAGGGTGACCTCAAGAATCCGCTCCGCTGTCCGTCGTGGCGCTTTTTTCGCCATGCTGCTCACCTGGTAGTTTGTTGAACTCTAACCCAGCCCTGAGGACTTGGGTACTAGGGATGGCGAGCATGCGTGGACCACGTCTGCGTGACGTGAGACAACTCGTCCAGTGCGTGGTTCAGCCGTTGCATGGCCTGCCCCCACGCTGAGGCCTTCAGCCGGGGTTGCAAAAGCAAGCGCCGCGGGTCGTTCAACACCGACTGGCGCAAGCCTATGCCATGACGCGCCAACTTGGTCACGAGCCCGCCCGTGTTGTCTCGCAGCACCTGCCTTGTCTGCTGGTATGCGTGCTCGGCCAGTTCGCGCCGCTGCGCATAGCTGAAGGTGTTGGCCATGTACAACTCAGGATCGCGATGGTCTGGCTCGATCAACACGATGTCTGTGTTCGGATAAGCATGCTCATAGTGCTTCATGCCCAAAGCCATGCGGGAATGGATGATGGACCGGAAGGTCTGGCTCAGCACCAAAGGCAAACCACCCTCCACAATGCGGGGAATGCGGGCACCCATTTCTTGGTGTGGCGTGGCGTTGAACGGCACCAAAGGGTTCAGGCAAATGACCAACTCGGCCCCATCATCCATGGCAACCGACGCGTGCATGGTTTTCTTCAACGCGCCATCCACGTAGTGTTTGCCATCCAGCATCACCGGGGGAAACAGCCCTGGCAACGCAGCGCTGGCCTGAACCGCACGCGAGATCGGCACATGGTCCCAACCAGGTTGACCAAAAGGCGCCGCCTCGCCTGTGTCCAGATCGGTGGCGACAAGGGTAAGCCGGGTGTTGAGTTGCCGAAAATCATTGGTTCGACCTGGCTGCGCATACAAGGCGGCCAGGCGCTGGTGAATGTGCTCGTTAGAAAACATGCCCGTGGGCAAACCAGGGCTCAAGCGCTCCAACGCACGCGTGATCGACTGCCGCCCCATGGTGAAGTGCCACATCGCACTCGCCGTCAACGCAGGCAGCATCAACGCACGCTGCACAAACTCGCTGTAGGCAGGCACCATCAACAAGGCGGGATCAAACACATCGGTCACGCCACCGTCGTTTTCAATGAACGAGGCACACAACTCCCGTGGCGTGATGCCGTTGGCCAACCCAGCCGCGATGAAGCCGCCAGCAGAGACACCAACGTAATGTTGCAGACGGGTGAAGTCGATGCCCGTCAACGACTCTTCCAGCGCGCACAAGGCACCGATTTCGTAGATGCCCCCCAGGGGGCCACCCCCGGCCAGCGCCAGCGCAATGCGGGGGCAGTGCGGGCGCGCCACGCGCCCAGAAGGTCTTGGTTTGCGTTGACGCATGCCCTGCGTTAACGCCTCAAACTGCGGACTTCACCGCAGATTTCACAGCAGCTTTGCGGGGTTGGGCAGCGGCCTTCACCGCCGTTTTAACGGCAGGCTTGGCAGCCGACTTGGTGGCTGACTTGATGGCTTTGGCCGCTGGCTTCGCACCCGCTTTCGGCGCTGCCTTTGTCGCAGGTTTGCCTGAGGCTGCAGACGATCCAGACAGCTTTTGAACGCTCTGGTTCAACTCGTCAATGCGGGCCACCAACGCCGCCACTTCTTTGGACGTGGGCACCCCCAGCTTGTTCAGCGCCTTGGCCACACGCTCTTCGAAGATGGACTCCAATTTGTCCCACTGCCCGGTGGCCATCGACGAAATGCCCGTGGCTTTGGACGTCAGACCCGTGGCCATGTTGGCCATGCGCGCGGTGGCTTCAGAGATTTTTTCCTCGGCAGCTGCCTGGGTCTTGCGCTGCAAGGACAGGCCTTCATTGACCAGCGATTCGAACGCCTTGCCGCGCTCTTCTTGCGCCTTGGAAAACGCGCCCAAACCTGCCAACCAAATTTGTTGTGCAGAGTCCTTGACGGAATCGGTGAAGGAACTGGATGCCTTTTTATCAGCGCTGAGTTTTTGCAATTTTTTGACCATGATGACTCCAACAATGCAGACGAAACAAGCTGTCGATCCTGACCCACACAGCCCTGTGCAAGCGAGGTTTCGAAGTCACTTTACGCCTGAATGGCCAGGATGATTAGGTGCAGAGTTCTAAAGCCGGACACCGATCGCCGAGCGTGGCCACGTGAACCCCACGGGTTTGTGCTGAATTGGCATTCCTACACCCTTGGGCACAATTTGCGACTCAATCAGGAGAGCAGCTATGCAGTATTTCGTCACGGGTGCCACGGGGTTCATCGGCAAACGGCTGGTCAAACAGTTGTTGGCACGCAAAGGGGCGGTCGTTTACTTTTTGCTTCGTCAGGAGAGTGCCGACAAAGTCACAGCCCTGCGCGAATACTGGGGCACGACGGCGGCGCGGGCCATCCCGGTTCACGGGGACCTGACCCTTAAGAAGTTGGGCGTTTCGGCGGACGAGGTCAAAAAGCTCAAAGGGCAAATCGACCATTTCTACCACTTGGCTGCGGTCTATGACCTGGGTGCAGACGAAGACAGCCAAGTGGCGGTGAACATTGATGGCACACGCAACACCGTGGATTTTGCAAAGGCCATTGATGCGGCGCATTTTCACCACGTGTCGTCCATCGCTGCGGCAGGGCTGTACGAGGGCGTGTTCCGCGAGGACATGTTTGAAGAGGCCGAAAACATCGACCACCCGTACTTCATGACGAAGCACGAGAGTGAAAAAATCGTGCGCAAAGAGGCCAAACTGCGCTGGACGGTCTACCGCCCCGCGATGGTGGTGGGCGACTCCCAGACGGGCGAGATGGACAAGATCGATGGCCCGTACTACTTCTTCAAACTGATCCAACGCATGCGGCAAATTTTGCCGCCCTGGATGCCCAGCATCGGCCTGGAGGGCGGGCGCATCAACATCGTGCCGGTGGACTTTGTGGTCAACGCGTTGGACCACATCAGCCATCAAAAAACCGAGTTGCACAAAAAATGTTTCCACTTGGTGGACCCACAGGGCTACCGCGTGGGCGATGTGCTGGACATCTTCAGCAAGGCGGCACATGCGCCCAAGATGAATTTGTTCATCAACGCTGCCTTACTCGGCTTTATTCCTAAATCGGTGAAAAAAGGACTGATGGCCCTGGCACCTGTGCGCAGGGTTCGCGCTGCGGTGATGAAAGACTTGGGCTTGCCCGAGGACATGCTGACGTTCGTGAACTTTCCTACCCGCTATGACTGCCGCGAAACCACGGCTGCGCTCAAAGGCTCTGGCGTGGCATGCCCCAAGCTGGACGACTACGCCTGGCGACTGTGGGATTACTGGGAACGCCACCTCGACCCCGCCCTGCTGATTGACCGCACGCTGCGTGGCACGGTAGGCGGCAAAGTGGTGCTGGTGACGGGCGGCTCGTCGGGCATCGGCTTGGCGGCGGCCGTCAAGTTTGCGCAAGCAGGTGCCATCACCATCATCTGTGCCCGAGACGAGGTGAAGCTGGCCGAAGCCAAGGCCGAGATCTTGGCTGAGGCAGGCAAAGACGCGACCGTGGTGACCTACTCGGCCGACATCGCCAACGAAGAAAGCTGCCGCGCATTCGTTGAGAAACTGCACGCCGACCACGGTGGCGTGGACTTCCTGATCAACAACGCGGGGCGATCTATCCGCCGCGCCATCGAAGCCAGCTATGACCGCTTCCATGACTTCGAGCGCACCATGCAGCTCAACTACTTTGGCTCGCTGCGCATCACCATGGGTTTGTTGCCCGGCATGGTCGCCAAACGCAAGGGGCATGTGGTGAACATCAGCTCCATCAGCGTGTTGGTGAACGCGCCGCGCTTCTCAGCGTATGTGGCATCCAAAGCAGCGCTGGACGCGTGGACGCGTTGTGCGGCCAGCGAGTATGCCGACCAAGGCATCACCTTCACCACGGTGAACATGCCCTTGGTGCGCACACCGATGACGGCGCCGACCAAGATTTACGACAGCATGCCCTTGCTCTCCACCGATGAAGCGTCGGACCTGATCGTGCGCGCTGTGGTCGAGAAGCCGGTGCGTGTGGCCACGCGCTTGGGGACGGCGGTCGAGATGCTGCACGCCGTCACACCACGCGTCACGCAAATCTTGATGAACACCACCTTCCGGATGTTCCCCGACAGCGCGGCCGCCAAAGGGGAAAAAGGCGGCAAGCAAACGCTGTCACCCGAGGCCTTGGCGATGGCCGAGATGATGCGCGGCATCCACTTCTGAGACCGGCAGACCGGCAAACTGGCGCAGCCTCACCAGACGTCTACAAAGCGCGTCGGGAGGGCTGCAGGTATGCCCATGTTGGCCACCGAGGCCAGGCCATCGACCAGCCAAGCGCGGGTTTCAGCGGGATCGATGACGGCGTCGATCTCCAAGGTGGTGGCCATGTTCATGGCCTCGCCGTTGCGGTATTGCTGATCGACCAAGGTTTTGAACAACGCATCCCGCTCTGTCCCTTCGGGCACAGCTTCCAGCTCTTTGCGAAAGCCCAGGCGCACCGCGCCTTCCAGCCCCATGCCACCGAACTCACCGGTCGGCCACGACACGTTGAACACGGGCGCATCAAAGCCGCCCGCCGCCATGGCCTGCGCACCTAGGCCATAACCTTTGCGCAGCACCACGCTGAAAAAGGGCACCGACAAATGGGCCGCCACCACGAACATGCGGCACACGTGGCGCACTTGGGCTTGGGCTTCGATGTCAGGCCCCACCATGAAGCCGGGGGTGTCCATCAGTGACACGATGGGCAGGCCATGGGCATTGCACAGTTGCATGAAGCGCGCGGCTTTGTCAGCTGCATCCGCGTCGATGGCCCCACCCAAATGCTGAGGGTTGTTGGCCATCAGGCCTATCGGCCTGCCCTCGATGCGGGCCAAGGCGGTGAGGATGCCCGCGCCAAAGCCAGCGCGCAGCTCCAGCAACGAATCCGCGTCCACCAGACCCCGCATGACCTGCCGCACATCGTAGACCCGCAAGCGGTTTTCAGGGATAGCTTGCCGCAACAGGCGCTGGTCAGGGCTGGTCCAATGTGACAAGCGCCCTTGGAAGTAGGACACGTATTGCTTGGCCACTTGCACGGCTTGCACTTCGTCGGCCACCAGCACGTCGATGACGCCATTGGCCGACTGAATGTCACTGGGGCCGATGTCTTCTGGTTTGAAGGTGCCCAAGCCACCGCCTTCGATCATGGCAGGCCCGCCCATGCCCAGGTTGCTGGATTGGGTTGCGATGATCACGTCAGCACAACCCACCAAGGCGGCGTTGCCTGCGAAGCAACGGCCATGCACGATGCCCACCACCGGCACCTTGCCCGAGAGGGCAGCGAATTGGCTGAAGGTGTGGTTGTTCAGACCAGCCACCACAGGCATGTCCACATCGCCAGGGCGACCGCCACCGCCTTCGGCAAACAAGATGACAGGCAAACGCAGCTGGTGCGCCAGTGCCAGCATGCGGTCCTTTTTATGGTGGTTACGCCAGCCTTGGGTGCCAGCCAAGACGGTGTAGTCGTAGGCCAACACAACACAGCGGGATTGCTCAGGGCCAAAGTCTGCCGCGTTCACGGTGCCAATGCCGGTCACCATGCCGTCAGCGGGGGTGTTGGCGATCAGGTCTTCTTGGCTGCGGCGGCGGGCTTGGGCCGCCACCGCCAGTGCACCGTACTCGATGAAGCTGTGCGTGCCGCCAGGCACCACCGTCGAAGGCAGGTCACACAGCGCAGCGATGTTTTCGCGGGCGGTGCGACCGCCTTGTGCGTGGCGTTTATTGACGGCGGCGGCACGGTTGGCGTCCAACGTGTAGGCATGGCGCTCGCGCACACGCTGCAAATCAGGCCGGATGTGGTCGGGGTCGATGGGGGCGGCGGCGGTCACCGTCACGGCGGCGGCATCGACAGGCTCCAGCACCAGCAAGGCCTGCCCCTCGCTGAGGTAGTCGCCCACCGTCACACGGATGTCAATGACGCGCCCCGGTGCTGTTGCGAGCAACAGGTGCTCCATCTTCATCGCCTCCAGCACGGCGAGCTGATGTCCCGTGTTCACCACATCACCCACAGCCACACCCAGGTGTACCAAGCGGGCGGGCATGGGTGAGCGCAGTGCGGTGTGAGACGGGTCAGCCAAAGCAGCTTCAGCACTTTTTAGGCCGATACCGCCGGTTTTCATTGGGTTTACAGCTATTGATTCAGGAGCAAAGGTTTGCGCTGAGGCCAGCAAGGCGGGCAAGTTCGCTTCCACGTACCGGGTGTGCACTGCCTGCGTGTCGAAGTCAGGGCTGGCAGCCAGCGCTTGCAGCAAGTTCAGATTGCAGGGCAATCCCTCAATGTAGCATTCGGCCAGCGCACGGCGAGAGCGCCGCACCACTTGTGCAAAAGAGCCGCTGGCGTGAACGATCAACTTGGCGAGCAAAGTGTCGTAATGGGGTGAGGGGGTGCAACCGCCAAAGCCGTGGGTGTCTACCCGTATGCCGGGGCCCTGGGCCATGTCAAACCGGGTGAGGCTGCCACTGCCGGGGCGTGCATGGCCTTGTGCGTCCAGGGTTTCGGCATTGATGCGCCACTGGATGGCATGGCCTTGCGGCACGGGGGGTTGGTCAGGACTCAGACCCAGATCGCGCAGGGTCATGCCCGCCGCCACACTTAACTGCAGTTGAACCAAGTCCAAGCCGGTGACGGCTTCAGTCACGGTGTGTTCGACCTGCAAGCGCGGGTTGGCTTCGATGAACACGAAAGGCAAGTCAGTCGATGACGTGTCCACCAGGAATTCAAAGGTGCCCAGGCTTTGGTAGTTCACCGCCCGTGCCAACGCCAATGCAGCGGCGGTGACCTCCTCACGCAAGGCTTGGGGCAGTGACGGGCTGGGCGCGATCTCCACCAGTTTTTGAAAGCGCCGTTGCAGGGTGCATTCACGCTCGCCCAAAGCCATCACCTGCTGGCCGTCGCCCAAGACCTGCACTTCGATGTGGCGCGCATTCAGCATCAAGCGCTCAACGTAGACACCAGCAACACCGAAAGCAGCCAAGGCTTCAGAGGTACATCGGGCATAGGCGTCAGGGAGTTCCTCAGCGTGCTGCACTGCCCGCATGCCACGCCCTCCCCCGCCGCCGATGGCCTTGATCATGATGCCCACACGGCTGTCGGTGCCGCATTGGGTTTGTTGCGCATGAAAAAAAGCCTGCGCCTCAACCAAGCTGACGGCCTGCTGGCTGCCGGGCATCAAGGGCACGCCATGGGCCAAGGCCAATCGACGGGCACTGGCCTTGTCGCCGAACAAGGCCAGCTGGTCAGGTGTTGGCCCGATGAAGCGCACACCCGCTTCGGCGCAGGCACGTGCAAAGTCGGCGCGTTCGCTGAGAAAGCCGTACCCGGGGTGGATGGCATCACAGCCGGTCTGGGTGGCAATCGCCAAGATGCGCGCCATGTCCAGGTAAGCAGAGGGGCCCACCGCCTGTGCGCCCAGTGCAACCGCTTCGTCGGCCACTTTCACGTGCAGAGCCTGGGCATCGTCTTGGGCGTACACGGCCACACTGAGGCAACCGAGATCACGTACAGCGCGCACCAAGCGCACGGCGATTTCGCCACGGTTGGCGATCAGGACTTTGTGAAACATCAGGTGGCTCATGCGGCGTCCTTCAGCAAGCGACGCAGGACTTTGCCAGCGCCGGTGGCGGGCAATGCGTCGATGAAGCGCACCTCGCGGGGTGCCTTGTAAGAGGCCATGTTGTCGCGGGCCCAAGCCACGATGGCGGCAGCGTCTTGCGCCGCGCCGGGCTTGGTGACGATGAAGGCGCGGACCACCTCCCCCTTGTCAGGATCAGGCACACCGATCACTGCAGCCTGCGCGACATCGGGGTGTTTGATGAGGATGGTTTCCACTTCCTCGGGGAACACGCTGTAACCGGAGACCTTGATCATTTCTTTGAACCGGCCAATGAAAGTGAGGTAACCGTCAGCATCGATCTTGCCCATGTCACCTGTGTGCACCCGGCCATGCCGCAAGGTTTGGGCGGTGGCCTCGGGCTTGTTCCAGTAACCTTTGAAGTTGCCGGGCCCGTCGATGACGATTTCACCAACCACGTCGGGCGGCAGTTCAGCCTGGGTGTCCGGATCAAGGATGAGGATGCGGTTGCCTGGCACCGCTTTGCCGTGCGCCCCCCAACGGATGGCGTAGTGCGGCATGTAGGTGTCCACTGTGTGGGTTTCGCTCAAGCCATACGCCGCTTCAAACGCGGTGCAATTCGGAGCATGCGCTTGCCATTGCTGCGCCAGCGCTTGCGTGAAGGTGATGCCGAAGCTGGTCACCGGATTCATGCGCAGGCTGGACAAATCGAATTGAGCAGGGTCTTTGGCGCCGGGCACCGCCATCACGGCCACGTTCATCGGTGCAATGCTGTACCACCAGGTGACTTTGTGGACGGCAATGGCCTGGAGCACCGCCAACGGGTCAAACCGGTACAACAAGACGCTGGGGCTTCCGGTGTAGGCCGTGACATTGATACCCATCACCATGCCAGCGATGTGATACAGCGGCGCAATGGCGAGCAGCACATCGTGTCCACTCACGCCATTGCAATCGGCTGCTGCACTGGACTTGTAAAGCGCATTGCCATAGGTCAACATGGCCCCTTTGGGCAGCCCGGTGGTGCCCGAGGTGTACGTCATCAAGGCCACGTCATCCATGGACAGAGCGACCTTGGGACATGCCTCGCCCGACGTCGTGGTTTGCAAGAAGTCCAGCACGCCTTCTGGCAAGGGCTGCGCGTTGGCCTTCATTTGCAGCAACTCGGGCGGCACGTCTAACGCTGGCATTGTCGGAAGCAGGTCACCATAGCGAACCGCAAAGACATGCTGCAAGGCAGTTTGCGTGCGCACCTGATCGACCACCGGCAACAAGACATCCGCGGCCACAATGACTTTCGCTTGCAAGTCATTCAATTGGTAGGCCAGTTCGTGAGACTTGTTCAAGGGTCCACACGGGCACACAATGGCTCCTAATTTTTGAATGCCAAAGTGCGCCATGACGTACTGCGGGCAATTGTTCATGAACAGCGCCACCGGTTCGCCTTTGCGCACGCCCAAGGCATGCAACTTGGCAGCGAAAGCGTCGCTCGCACGGTCCAACGCTGACCAGGTGATCACCTGCCCATACCAGTGGTAAGCGGCGGCATCGGGCTTGGACTTGGCGTGTGCACGCAAGTGGTCGTGCAATGGCATCTGAGGCATTTTTGTCTCCATGGCGTCACTCTTCGGGTTATTCCCCATCAAAGGGGTGAACTTGTCGCTTGCCAATATATACCAGCCGGTAGAACAATGCTACCCATGGGTAGAACGTCTGTGACAAACACCAAATCGTTGGCGAGAACCAACGCCAAAGGGCGTCAACGCGCTGCCACGGTTGGCACCGATGAAAAGCGCGAACGCATCCTTCGCGTGGCGGAGCAGTTGTTTGGCCAACAGGGCTACGCCCACACGACCTTGGACCAAATCGCCGGTGAATTGGGCGTCACCAAGCCTTACCTCTACTACTACTTTCGCAACAAGCAGGAGCTGTTTGAAATCCTGTCGTGGCGCCCTACCGTCGCTTGTTTCACCGCGTTGGACTTCTCGCCGGATGACCCGCGCCCAGCCCATGTCAAGGTGAAGGACGGGCTGACGCAACTGATCCGAGCGACGGTCATGAACTACCCCTCTGCTTTTTTCGCGTACCGTGACCCGCAGGCCTTTCGGCCCGAAATGCGCAAAGCCCAAAAAAAGATCGCCAATCACTTCTATGACAAGCTGTGCGCCTTGCTCGAACAGGCTCGCCAAGAAGGACAGCTGCACTTTGATGAAACCAAGATCACCGCGCTGGCGGCTTGCAGCATTCCTGGATTCCTGTACCACTGGTACCAACCCGATGGGCGTTTGTCGCCAGACGACATGGTGAAGGCGCTGGCCGACTTGGCCTTTCGAGTTATAGGCTTGCGTGAATCGTTTTGACAACCAAAGGAGACCCCATGAAATCGACATGCTTGATACCCGCTGTGTTGGCCAGTGTGACCGTGCTGACTTGTCCTGCGCACGCGCAAGAGACTTTCAAAATCGCGTACATCGATCCGCTGAGCGGGCCTTTTGCCAATGTGGGCGAGTTGATGCTCAACCACATTCAGTACGCGGTAGAAGACATCAATGCCAAGGGAGGGGTGCTCAACAGCGGTAAAGGTGGCGTGAAGATGCAGCTGCTGCAGTTTGACAGCAAGTTGTCGGCGCAAGAAAGTCAGACCGCCTTCCAAGCCGCGGTTGACCAAGGGGCCCGCGCGATAGTGACGGGGGGGTCGGGCTCGTCCGTGGTGGCCACCTTGGTACAAGCTGCCGCCAAGCACAACGAACGGAATCCGGACAGGGCCGTGTTGATTCTGAACCACTCGTCCATCGACCCGGACCTCACGGGCAAGTCTTGCAACTTCTGGCACTTCCAGTTCGAAGCCAACACAGCCATGAAGATGAAGGCACTGGCCAACTACATCAAGAAGCAACCCTACATCAAAAACGTGTACCTGCTCAACC
>CAZHDP010000018.1:0-13651 GCA_964531605.1 uncultured Burkholderiaceae bacterium
CCACATTGTGATCATCGAGGCCAAAGCGCAGCAAGGGTTCGACCAGCAGCAGATGGCAGAGTTCAAGAAAGACCGCGAATGGGTTTCCTACGCGACCGAGGTCGTCAAAGATACCCATGGGATGGGACACTGTGTCGACGTTAAAGTGGTTGCTTTGGCATCAGACAATTACCTGAAAAAATTGAAATGGGATGATTTCAATTCAAGTGCTGTGTTTTCTGGCCAACCGTTGTCGTGGCGTCAACTGGCCGCATGCTACCCGGGTGAGGACGAGCATCCTGATGCGGTCCTGTTGCGGGCCGATGCCATTTACGAGGAAGCCCGATCAGGTGGGGAAAACAACCACGGCTATCAGCGCGGCAAAGACTTGGTCGCTTACCCTCAACCTGAGGGTGTCAGGTTTGTCGGACGCAACGGGGGAATCAAGGGCAAGCTCTTTCACCGAGATCTTGAGACGGGGCAATGGGAGACACAGTTGTATGAAACCTCTGCGTCTTCAATCAGGCCCAACCAAAATTGGTTTTCAATAGAAGAGTTTGTTGCCGTTGTATCTGTCGTTCAAGCAGGCAGACCAGACACCCTTTGATTCATTAACAACGTAGATCACCCATGACTTTTCTGAACCGCGACATCGGCCCCTTTTCCGTTAGCCCCATTGGCCTGGGCTGCATGAACTTGAGTCACGCCTACGGCGCTCCGGTGTCTGCAGAGCAGGGCGAGCGTGTGCTGCTCAGCGCGCTGGACCAAGGCGTCACGCTGTTTGACACCGCCGCGCTCTATGGCTTTGGGGCCAATGAGAAGTTGGTGGGGCGGGTGCTGAAGCCTCACCGCCAAAACATCACGCTGTGCAGCAAGGGTGGCATGGCAGGGGTGCAGTTTGACGATGGGGTCAAGCGGGTCATTGATGGGCGACCCGAGGCGATTCGGCGGGACTGTGAAAACAGCTTGCGCTACTTGCAGACGGACGTGATCGATCTGTATTACCTGCACCGTTGGGACAAAAAAGTACCTATCGAAGACAGCGTTGGCGCGTTAAGTGATTTGGTCCGTCAAGGCCATGTGCGCACCATTGGCCTCAGTGAGGTCTCAGCAGACACCATTCGCAAAGCCCACGCGGTGCACCCGATCACAGCGGTGCAGACCGAGTATTCGCTGTGGACGCGCAACCCAGAGATTGCGGTGTTGAAGGCTTGTGCAGACATTGGGGCGACCTTCGTGGCGTTCAGTCCGGTGGCCCGTGCTTACCTCACGGGCAAGCTGACCGACGTCACGGGTCTGGACGCGAAAGACATCCGCAAAGGCATGCCCCGGTTCAGCCCTGAGCATTTTGCAAGCAACCTCACGTTGCTGCCGGCTTACCTGGCCCTGGCCGAAGAGGCCGGATGCACACCCGCACAGTTGGCGTTGGCTTGGCTGTTGCAGCAACCTGGTGGCATCGTGCCCATCCCGGGTACCACGTCGCTGGACCACCTGAGCGAGAACCTCGCGGCAGCCCAAGTGAACCTGTCGGCTGATGTGATGCGCCGTGCCGAGGCTTGCTTCGATGCCCAGAAGGTCAAAGGCAATCGCTACAACGCCCAGTCAAGCGCAGAGGTCGACACGGAGTCGACCGAGGCCTGATTTGCGCTGGGGCCTCCTGCGGCCCTGCATTACGACACTGATTACTGCACCGACTCAGAAGCTTTCCCACTCGTCTTCAGCCGCTTTGGCCGCTGGTGCCGGTGGGGCCTTGGCCGTTGCTTGTGGTGCAGCAATGCTCGGTGGCGCTTTGGCCACAGGTGCCGTGGCGCGAGGCGCTGGGGTGGCAATGGCGGGGCGCGGTGGGCTGCTGACGGGGCGGCGGACCGGTGTCGAGCTCATCAGCGGTGGTGGCGCACTGTGTGATGCCATGGGTGCTTGCCTCACCACGCTGCGCTGACCATTGCCCAAATCAAACACCGACACGGTGCTGACCAGGTCCTGTGCCTGGGATTTCAGGCTGGTGGCGGCTGCGGCCATCTCTTCGACCAAAGCCGCGTTTTGCTGGGTCACTTGGTCCATCTGGGTGACGGCCTCACCCACCTGCGCCACGCCTTGGCTTTGCTCTGTGCTGGCGGCGCTGATCTCGGCCATCAAATCGGTCACACGGCGGATCGATGTGACGACCTCGGTCATGGTCGTGCCCGCGTTGTCTACCAAGGTGGTGCCATGGGCCACACGTTCCACACTGGTGTTGATGAGGGTCTTGATTTCTTTGGCGGCATCAGCAGAACGGCCTGCCAACGAGCGAACTTCGCTGGCCACCACGGCAAACCCACGGCCTTGTTCCCCGGCACGGGCGGCTTCTACCGCTGCGTTCAGGGCCAGGATGTTGGTTTGGAACGCGATGCCATCGATCACGCTGATGATGTCTGAAATCTTGCGTGAGGCATCGTTGATGCCCTTCATGGTGTCCACCACTTCGGCCACCACCTCGCCGCCACGCACTGCCACGGTAGAGGCATTGCGTGCCAACTGGTTGGCGGTTTGCGCGCTGTCGGCGTTTTGCTTCACCGTAGCGCTCAGTTGTTCCATCGACGCCGCCGTTTGTTCCAACGCACTGGCTTGCTGCTCGGTACGCGCCGACAGGTCGTTGTTGCCTTGGGCAATTTCTGCACTGGCCGTGGACACGCTCTCTGAGCCTTGACGCACACTGCTGACGACCTTGACCAAGCTGTCTTGCATGTCTTTGAGCGATTGCAACAGTTGGCCGGTTTCATTTGTGCTTTCCACGGTGAATTGCGTGGCCAAGTTGCCAGCAGCCACTGCACGTGAAATATCAACCGCTTGCTGCATCGGGCGGGTGATGGAGCGGATGATCCACGTGCCCAACACAGCCGCAATGGTCACCCCAAACAGCATGGTCAATATCATTTCTGTGCGCAAGGTGGAGACTTGCGCATCCGTTTCAATCTCTGACCCCGACATCAGCGCCGCTTGTTCTTTGATGAGATCGTCTACAGCGGCGAAGTACCTTGCCTGACCCGCTTTCAGGTCGTTCAGCAAAAAGGTGCGGGCCTCGTCCAACTTGCCGGCGCTGCGAAGCTCCAGGAATTTGTCTTGCATAGGCAAGAAATTGGCTCGTGCTGTCTTGACTTTGTCAAGTCTGGCTTTGCCCTCGGCTGAGGTGATACTCGCCTCCAGCTTTTCCAAGCGGCTTGAGATTTCTTTGCGCTCAGCCCGCATGTTCGCCAGTTCTTTTTCCAGCGCTGCAGGGTCGGTGACCAGCGCGGTGTTTCTCAGCGCTTCGGTCACGCTGCTGATGTGCTCTTTGACTTCGTACAGCAGCACCACTTTGGGCACGCGGTCTTTGGTCACCAGCGTGAAGGCCTCATGTACTTTGGTGACCTGGTAGATGGACAAGAGCGATGAAAGAAAAATCAACAGCGCCAGCGCACCGAAACCCAGCATCAATTGGGTAGAAATTTTCAGGTTTTTAAAGTTCACAGCAATCCTCTCTCGTCAATCGTCACGGCGCGGTATGGGCTTGTTGCAGTCTAGCGAATTGCCCGATTTTGGTGCGGCGACGGCCAAATAGACCGACAGTGCGGCGGGGTATTTCCCCTGTTGCCAGCATGGGCGGGTAAGTCCTAGGTAGTCAAAGCACCCAGCTTGTTTCTATGCTAACGATCTGTGCGTCTTGCTCCCAATCATTGAAACAAGGAATTCCAATGTACAAGTTGAATGTGAACGGCAAAGTTCAGTCGGTGGATGCCGAAAACGACATGCCCTTGTTGTGGGTTTTGCGCGAAATTTTGGGCATGACCGGTACCAAATATGGCTGTGGCATCGCCCAATGCGGCGCTTGTACGGTGCACATTGAAGGCCAACCTGCCAGGTCTTGCTCGATACCAGGTTCTGCCGTGGCGGGTCGCAAGATCACCACGATCGAAGGTTTGTCCAAAACGGTGAGCCACCCGATCCAAAAGGCTTGGGCTGAGCTGGATGTACCGCAGTGCGGCTACTGTCAGTCGGGCCAAATCATGGCAGCTGCGGCCCTGTTGGCCCGCAAGCCCAAGCCCACCGATGCGGACATCAACGAGGCCATGTCCAACATTTGCCGCTGCGGCACGTACCAACGCATCCGCTCGGCGATCCATCTGGCGGCAGGTGTCAAAACCGCTGACCTGGGCGCGCCTGCGGGCCTTGCCCAGGATAACCACCAAGCTGGAAGCTGCGGTGACCATTGCCACACCCACGGCAACATCCACGCTTAAGGAACTGCAACATGAACACCATTGACAACGCAGTTCAACTGCCCGAACAACCCGCTCGTCGCCGTTTTATCTTGGGCTCTGCTGCCTTGGCGGGCGGTGGCTTGGCGCTGGGTCTCAACCTGACCGCAGGCGTCACCTCCGCCCAAGCCCAAACGGTGGCGGCAGGCGATGCTGAGGTCACGGTCTGGGTGGTCGTCAAACCAGACGACACCTGTGTCATTCGCATTGCACGGTCTGAGATGGGGCAGGGCACCCGCACCGGTCTTGCCCAGTTGGTGGCTGAAGAGCTGGAATGTGACTGGAAAAAAGTCACCACCGAAATGCCCACCCCCGGCCAAAGCCATGCCCGCAAGCGTGCCTGGGGCGAAATGAGCACGGGCGGCAGTCGCGGCATTCGTATCTCGCAAGACTACGTGCGCCGGGGCGGCGCAGCAGCGCGCATCATGCTGTTGCAGGCGGCGGCCAACGAGTGGGGTGTGCCCACGTCGGAGTTGTCGGTCACGGACGGCATGGTGAGCCACGCCATGTCGGGGCGCCGCACCAGCTACGGCAAATTGGCGCTGGCCGCGTCCAAGCTGACCCCGCCAGACCCCAAAACCATCACTTTGAAAAATCCCAAGGATTGGAAGATCGCCGGCAAGCCCATGAAGCGCCTGGACACGGCGGACAAGCTCAACGGTGCCAAGGTTTTCGGTGCTGACATCAAGCTGCCCGGCATGCTGTGTGCGGCGATCATGGACTGCCCCGTCTTTGGTGGCAAGCTGGTCAGCTTTGACGACAGCAAGGTCAAGAAGCTGCGTGGCGTCAAGGCCGTGGTGCGTGTCAACCCCACCGCAGTGGCGGTGGTGGCCGACACCTGGTGGCGTGCCAAAAATGCGTTGAGCCAGTTGCCCATCGTTTGGGATGAAGGCCCTAACGCCACGGCCAGCAGCGCCACGATTGCAGCCCACCTCAAAGAAGGCCTGACCGCACCGGGCGACTATGCGGGTCGCAAAGAGGGCGACGCAGCAGCGGCGATTGCCGGTGCCGTGACCAAGCTGGAAGCCACTTACAGCACACCCTTCCTGGCCCACGCCACGATGGAGCCCATGAACTGCACCGCCCGTGTGACGGCAGACCGTGCCGAGGTGTGGGTGCCCACGCAAAACGGCGAGGCTTCGCACGCGGCACTGTCGGAAGCTTCAGGCCTGCCATTGGACAAGTGCGAGGTCTACAAAGTGGACTTGGGCGGTGGCTTTGGTCGCCGGGGCGGCACACAAGACTACGTCCACCAGGCGGTGGCGATTGCCAAGCAGTTTCCAGGCACACCCGTCAAGTTGTTGTGGACCCGTGAGGAAGATCAGGCGCACGATTTCTACCGCCCCATCTCCCAATGTCACATGTCCGCCGGTTTGGACGCCAACGGCAATTTGTTGGGTCTGAAGGTCCGTGTTTCGGGGCAGTCCATCAATGCATGGTTGAACCCTCAAGCGATCAAAGACGGCAAAGACGAGCGCCAATTGCAGGGGTTCTGGAAAGAACCTGGCGACGCGCAAATGGGCTACACCATCCCGAACCTGACCACCGAATACGCGATCCGCAATTCGCACGTGCCAGTGGGCCCGTGGCGTGGGGTCAACACCAACCAAAACGGTGTGTACTTGGAATGCTTCATGGAAGAAATTGCCCGCGCCGCTGGCAAGGATTCTTTAGAGTTCCGTCGTGCTTTGATGCAAAACCACCCCAAGCACTTGGCGGTGTTGAATGCTGCTGCGGAGAAGGGCAACTGGGGCAAGCCGTTGCCCCCAGGCGTGTTCCGTGGCATTGCACAGTTCATGGGTTACGCCAGCTACTCCGCGGCGACGGCTGAGGTGTCGGTCAGCAAAGATGGGGTCGTCAAGGTACACCGCATGGTCTTGGCCACCAACTGCGGCCACGCGGTCAACCCAGACCAAATTGCCGCGCAGATCGAAGGCGGCGTGGCCTACGGTTTGAGCGCGACCTTCTTCGGTGAAATGACCGTGAACAAGGGGCGCATTCAGGAACTGAACTTTGACACCTACCGCATTTTGAAATTGCCTGAGATGCCCAAGGTTGAAACGGTGATCGTGCCGACCTACGATTTCTGGGGTGGTGTGGGTGAACCCACCATTTGCGTGGTGGCGCCCGCTGTGCTGAATGCGATCCATGCCGCCACGGGCAAGCCTGTGCGCGACTTGCCGTTGAAGAACCAGGGCTTCAAGTTCGCGTGAGTTTGACGCGCCGCTGTTGAGTCAGCGTCAGCGTCGAACGGACGGGCCATCGAGCGGCAAGCCGGTGGCCCGTACTTTCAAGTACAGCTCCAATTCTCGTAGCACGGGGTCACCTGCCGGTGGCAAAACGGCTTGCACGCCTGAGTAGCAGGCCCTCAAGCGGCGGTCGATGGACCCCAGGTGCTGCCAACTCATGCGGTAGATGGGGAACCCTGTTGGGTTGGCGGGGCTCACCACGTCGGCCCTCATCTGTTTGCCCACTTGCTGGTCATGGCAATGCACGCAGGCGAGGTTGATGCGTCCCATGCGTGTGGCGTAAAGTTGTGCGCCCGCGCCCAGTTTGGCTTGCCAGGTGGCCTGCAGTGCCGGTTCACTGGCTGGGGGTGGGCTCAAGGCCACGGGTAACCCTTTGGCATGCTGATGCAGCAGCGCACTCAAGGCAAGCACGTCGGGCTCTTCCAGGGCTGTTGTGGTGTGCCCCGTGCGCTGGCGACACCGCAAGATTTGGTCTTCCAAGTTGATCAACTTGCCTTCGCGTGTCAGGCGCGGGAAGGTGGTGGCGGCCGTCTTCAGTGTGGCAGCGTCGCCGTGGCAGCTTTGACAGTTCTGGCCCTTGGTCGTGTCCTTCCAAGCCGCCTCGCCCCGGTCCAGCCACAGCACAATGGGGCTCGCCGTGGCATCGGCCTGCAGGGCTTGCAAACCCGGCGTTAAAAACGCGTGACCGCTCAAGCGCGGATCCGTCGGCCAAGCGGGCGCAGCGGTGGCCGTGATAGGAGTAACCACGGCCATGAACAGCGCCGTGATCAAACCCTTGGCCAGCCAGGTCACTTGGCAATCACCATGGCTTGTTGGGCCGATCCGCTGTTGCCTCGGTCATCCTGCCAATCCACGGTGACTTGCCCGCCCGCTTCGGGAACCACTACGGGAAAAGCCATGTAGGGTTGCGAGGACAAACCCGTGCCAGGTTCCATTTCCAACACGGGTTTGCCGTTGACCGATACCCTGACCAGCGTGATGATGTTGCGCGGTATGCGGTGCCCTGCGTCGTCCAGCCTGAAGCCGGTCTCCATGGTGTGCCCCACAATCCATCGGGCTTCGACGGTTTCCCCGGGGCGCATGGCACCCACCAAACTCAGGCGTGAACGGATGTTTTCAGTCATGGCGTTTGTCCTTGCGGTGATGCAGGTCCATCACGTGGCATCGAAACAGGCAGATGAGGTGATGAGCGTTGGCGCGTGGATGCCACGCTGACTGCCATCGCTCAGGGTCGCGACCACCCAGGCGTCTTGGCTGGCCGCAAGCCGCAGGCGAGTGGCAAAGCGGTAATGCGTCACCGGCGTCAGCAAGCGCAGCTTGACGACGCTGGGGTTGGGGTTCTCAGGCAAGATCACCTCCAGGGCGCTCACGGTCAGCCCCGGAGGCGCTTGAACCTGAACTTGCAGTGGCACGGCGTTGCCGGTGTCAGCCAGCCTTGGAAATTCCAGGCTCATGCCCTCGCTGGACAAGCCCAAGGCCAGCAAGGCTTTGGTTTTGGCGCTGACATCGTTCGACGGTTGCGCCAGCGCCTCCCAGGTGTGCAAGGCAGGCCAAGCGGCACTCAGCACCAGGCAGTGTCGTCGTTGAAGTGGGGTCATACCGAGCTTCCTTGGATGTACGTGGGCTGCAATGCCGGGTCAACGAAAAGACAGCAGAGCCGCCACCACCAGGTCAATCTGGGCAGCGGTCAACATCGGTTGAGTGGGGTTGGGCGAACGAGTTCCCGCCGTGGTGCCAAAAGGTGGCATCAAGGTGTTGGGGTTCCACACCCGCGCATCGGTGACCCACACGCGAAGCGCAGCTTCGTCGTGGCGAAGGCCCACTTTGTCCAATGATGGCCCGAACGTGCTGACCACACCAGTTTGTCCTGGCAGGGCGTGGCAGGCCACACAATTGCCGAGGCTGCGGTCGGCCATGATCTTGAGCCCAGGTGCCACTTGATCCGTCTGGGCGGTCTGAGCCATCCCAGGGTTACCCAGCGGGCTGAGCAGCAACAAGGCGCTCAACGGCAGTGTGCTTGCCCAGGTCCAGCGGCGCATGGCGTGCTCGATGTGGTGTGTGGTGTTTGGGTCTTTACTTGGGCAACAGACTGGCCATGTCAAAGGTCGTGTCCTGCGCCTGCGCTGGCGTGGGCGAGACACCTGCGTCGAGCAACTTGCGTGCAAGCAGGTGGTCTTTCATCGCATTGACGCTGTCCATTGCGATCAGCCGCCCGGCCCGGTAATGCAGCACGCTGAAGCTGCCTGTCGCCATGTCACCGCGAACCGCCCATTCGTCTGCCCCCATGGACAGTCCGGCCATCTGCAGTTTTTTGTCATACTGGTCGCTCCAGAACCATGGCGTTGCCGTGAACGGCCGGTCTTGCCCCAGCAATGCCGCTGCGGCCGATTTGCCTTGTTCGGTCGCGTTTTGCACGGACTCCAGGCGCAGCAAACTGCCATCGGCTTGCCTGCGCGCCGTGCAATCACCTGCGGCCACGATGGCTGGGTCCTGCGTGCGGCCGCAGGCGTCCACCACAATCCCTCTGTCACATTCCAGACCCGCATCAAGGGCGAGTTTGTCGTTGGCACTGACACCAATGCCCACCACCACCAACCCCGCGGGCATGACGCTGCCATCGGCCAGCGTGACGCCCGTCACCGTGTTGGTGCTGTCTGCGTTGAGGCTGGCGATTTGGGCGCCCAAGGTCAGCGTAACACCGTGTTGCTGATGCAAATCGGCATACCAGGCCGACAACACGGGTGCCAACACACGCCCCAGCAAACGTGGTGCGGCTTCCAGCACCGTGACCGGGATGTTCTTTTTGCGCGCAGTGGCAGCGACTTCCAGCCCGATGAACCCGCCACCGATCACCACGACGGGCAACTGCTTCTCCTGGCAAATGGCCAGGCGTGCGGCAATGGCTGCCGCATCGTTGCGCGAGCGCAGGGGCAAGACGCCCTGCGCCTGGGCGCCAGGCAGTGACAACGCTCGTGGTGTGGCCCCAGTGGCCAGCACAAGACCGTCATAGGGCAGCACTTGACCGTCTGCCAAGGTGACTGTTTTGGCCTCTCGGTTGACCGACTTCACGGCGCTGTCGGTACGCAGCGTGATGTTTTTGCGCGCCAGCAAATCAGCAGGGCGCATGGTCAACTGGGCTTCTTCCATGTCGCCAGCGAGCCAGGCTTTGGACAAGGGAGGGCGATGGTAGGGGGCATGGGGTTCGTCGCCCAGCAAGGTGATGCCGCCTTGAAAATTGGCGACCCGCAAGGCCTCAGCGGTTTGAAGTCCGGCTTGGCCAGCGCCGATGATGATGAATTGACGGGCGTCCGCCGCGGGCGATGCTGCTTCGATGCTCATGAGATGTGGTGACCTTGTCTGGCTGCGATGTTCCGTGGATGATAAGACTTCCGCCACCCCAATAGCCATCGAAGTCACGACCCAGGCCGTCGCGTTTTTGGCAACCCCTTGCACTGCCGTCCTGTAAGCGACACGTGGGCTGCGGGGCTTACCATGCAGCACACCGCTGAGACACCCCGACACAGGAGACCCCATGACGAGCATCTTTGATCAGCACCTGGATAAAACGCCTGCCAACCACGTCCCGCTGTCCCCGATCAGTTTTGTAGAGCGCAGTGCCGAAGTGTTCGGTGATTTGCCCGCGGTCGTTCACGGGGCACGCCGTTACACCTGGGCTGAGACACGAGAGCGCTCGGCACGCTTGGCGGCTGCCTTGCGTGCGTTGGGTGCCACGCGTGGAAGCACGGTCAGCGTCATTTTGCCCAACACCCCAGAAATGGTGGAGGCCCATTACGCCGTGCCAGCGCTGAACGCCGTGCTGAATACGCTCAACACCCGGCTGGATGCGCACCTGCTGGCGTGGCAACTGAACCATTGCGAATGCAGCATCCTCATCACCGACCGTGAGTTTTACCCAGTGATGGCGGAGGCTTTGACACAACTCAAAGCTGAGCATGGCCGTGAGGTCACCGTCATCGATGTCTGCGACAGCGAGTACACCGGTCCGGGAGAGCGCCTGGGCCGCCATGAGTACGAAGCGCTTCTGGCCGCGCACGCCCCCCTGCCCGTGCTGCAGGGGCCGCAAGACGAGTGGGATGCGATTGCCGTGAGCTACACCAGTGGAACCACCGGCGACCCTAAAGGGGTGGTCACGCACCACCGGGGGGCTTACCTGAACTCGGTGTGCAATGCCGCCACGTGGACCATGCCGCACTTTCCCACCTACTTGTGGACCTTGCCCATGTTCCACTGCAACGGTTGGTGCTTTCCCTGGACGGTGGCGATGTTGGGCGGCACGCACGTGTGCCTGCGCCGTGTGGACGCCCAAGCCATTCTGGATGCCATCCGCACCCACGGTGTTGACCATTACTGTGCCGCCCCCATCGTGCACAACCTGTTGATCGCGGCGCCTGAGGCCATGCGTGCGGGCATCCAACAGCAAGTACGGGGCATGGTGGCCGGCGCTGCGCCACCCGCAGCCATGATCGAAGGCATGGCCCAGATCGGCTTTGACATCACCCACGTCTATGGCTTGACCGAGGTGTATGGCCCCGCTGCGGTAGCGGTCAAACGCGACCATTGGGCAGACCAAAGCCTGTCTGAGCAAGCCCGGCTCAATGGCCGCCAAGGGGTACGCTACCCCTTGCAAGAGGGCATGACTGTGATGGGTGCAGACGACATGTCGCTCACCCCTGCAGATGGCCACACCATGGGCGAGATCATGTTCCGGGGCAACATCGTGATGAAGGGCTATTTGAAAAACCCTGCCGCGACAGCCAAAGCCTTTGAGGGGGGCTGGTTCCACACAGGCGACCTGGCCGTGATGGAGCCTGACCGCTACGTCAAGATCAAAGACCGCAGCAAAGACATCATCATTTCAGGGGGCGAAAACATCAGCTCTCTGGAAGTTGAAGACGCACTCTACCGACATGCCGCGGTGATGGCCTGTGCCGTGGTGGCCCGGCCAGACCCCAAGTGGGGCGAAGCGCCGGTCGCTTATGTGGAACTCAAACCGGGCGCCAGCGTGACGGCAGCGGAGCTGACGGCCCACTGCAAAGACCTGCTGGCCAGCTACAAAGTGCCGCGCGACATCAGGTTTGAAGCCATCCCCAAAACATCGACGGGGAAGATCCAAAAGTTTGAGCTGCGCAACCGTGCTAAATCAACCGAGGCGTTCTGACTGGTGCGCCACCGACCGAGGTGGCGTCAGAGTTTGGTTTGCAGGGCCTTCTCGACGGCACTGACCAGTTCTGTGCTGTCGGGTGTCACTTTGCTGGGGAAACTGGCCACCACTTTGCCTTGCCGGTCAATCAGGTACTTGTGAAAGTTCCAGCGGGGCGGGCTGTTGGTGGCTGTCGCCAAAGACTTGTAAAAGGTGCTGGCTTGGGCGCCCGACACCACCGTTTTCGCCATCATCGGGAATTTCACGCCGTAGGTATTGAAGCAAAAATCTGCAATCTGTTTGGCGTTGCCCGGCTCTTGTTGCCCAAAGTCGTTGGATGGAAAACCCACAACCACCAATCCTTTGGGTTGGTAACGGGCGTAAAGGGCCTCCAACCCCTCGTACTGGGTGGTGAAGCCACAGTAGCTCGCCGTGTTCACCACCAGCATCACCTTGCCTGCGTATTGGCACAGGTCTTGGGGCACATCGTCTTGCAGCCGAGGAAACTGGTGCTTCAGCACGGCAGGGCACGCACCGCTGGTCTTGTCTGTCGCCGCGCTGGCAGGTCGTGGTGCCGCAGTTTGCGTTTGGGCACTTGCCGACAAGGTCGTCAAGACCGTGACCAATGACGTGACCCAGCAGGTCAGGGTAAGCAGTTTCATGGTGGCAAAGCTCTCGGTTGGGGGTGGTGCCGTGGTCTGTCGCGCGTGCAACTGCCAAACGGCCACGTCGGGTCATGAATCAGTGAATAATGCGCCGATACCATGACACAGTCTACGCTGTCCACACCTTGTTTGGGAACCGCCTACCGCGCTTTGGTGATTGGCGCGACGGGCGCCATTGGCAGCGCGTTTGTGCAGGCTTTTACCGCTGACCCTGACTGTGCACTGGTCGTGGGCTTGTCCCGGCAGTCGCAGCCCCCAGTGCGCTTAGAGGATGAGGCCTCCATGGCTGCGGCAGCGCAGCACGTGGCGGCCTCCGGGCCTTTCCATTGCATCGTTGACGCCACTGGCGCCTTGGTGATTGACGGTGCCGGTCCCGAAAAAAGCTTGGCTGCTCTGCAGGCCGACCAGCTCCTGCGCAGCTTCCACGTCAACGCGGTGGGGCCCGCCTTGCTTCTCAAACACTTCAGCAAGTTGCTCGACGGTTCACGCCGTTCGGTGTATGCCAAGTTGTCTGCCCGTGTGGGCAGCATCGGCGACAACGCCAAAGGCGGCTGGTACGGCTACCGGTCTGCCAAAGCGGCGTTGAACATGCTGCTGCAGTCTGCCGCCATCGAAATGGCCCGCACCAAACCTTTGGCCGTGGTCGTCGCCTTGCAACCGGGTACCGTGGCATCGGCGTTGACGGCCCCGTTCGTCAAACCTGCTGACTGTTTGACGCCTGCGGCCTCGGTGCAGGGCATGTTAGGCGCGATGGCTGCGTTGAAACCGCAGGGCAAGGCGCATTTTGTGGACTATCGAGGTCAAGCCATTCCCTGGTAGCACCGTTGGAAACCCAGAGATAAACCCAGAGACAAACCCAGATAAAGGAGACACCCATGAACTTGAACGCTCGCATTCGCCCCCTGTTGCCCCTCGCTGCGTGGGCTTGTGCCGCTGTCGCGGCACCTCAAATGGCGATGGCGCAAAGCGCCGTGTGGCCGACCAAACCGATCAAGATCGTCGTGACCTTCACCCCGGGTGGGGCACCCGACACCTTGGCACGCATCTTGGCTGAAAAATGGGGACAAACGCTGGGTCAATCGATCACGGTGGACAACAAGCCCGGTGCGGGCGGCAACATTGGGGCTGATTTTGTGGCCAAAAGTGGCAGTGATGGTCATACGCTGGTCATCGGCACCGTGGGCACGCACGCCATCAACCCGGCGCTGTACAGCACGATGCCTTACAACCACGTCAAAGATTTCACCCCCATCAGCTTTCTGGCGTCCACACCGAATTTGCTGGTGGTGAACAACACCGTGCCAGCCAAAAATGTCAAAGAGC
>CAZHDP010000018.1:13661-19610 GCA_964531605.1 uncultured Burkholderiaceae bacterium
GCGGGACCTCGATCCACCTGTCGGGTGAGTTGTTCAACACCCTGGCCGGTGTGAAGATGCAGCACATCCCCTACAAAGGCCGTGCCCAAGCCGTGCCTGATTTGCTGGGGGGCCGCATCACGATGATTTTTGACAACATGCCCTCGGCCTTGCCGCTGGTCAAGGGCTCAGAGGTGCGTGCCATTGGGGTCACCAGTGCGGCGCGCTCTCCATCTGCGCCCAATATCCCGACCTTGGCCGAACAGGGTTTGCCTGGTTTTGACGCCACGTCGTGGTTTGCATTGCTGGCAGGCCCTGGGGTTTCCCGTGAGGTGCAGATGCGCATCAACGCTGAAACCGTCAAGGTCTTGGCCATGCCCGATGTGCGCGACAAGCTGTTTGGTCTGGGCTTGGAGGCGTCACCCGGAACGCCAGAAGCCCTGGCAGCGTTGATTCAGAGCGAGTCGACCAAGTGGGCCAAAGTCGTCAAAGAGTCTGGCGCCAAGGCCGATTGACCTGGGGTCAAGGTGCGCGGTGCAGGCGCGGTGCAGCAAGCAAGGCCAAGTTGTCGTCTACCGCGCCATCCAACACGGGCCAGCGACCCACGAGCTGGCCCTCCAACATGGCATTTTTGAGTGAATTCAGGTCCTTGACCGTCGGTGCCACCTTGATTTGTGCAATGGCCGCCTGGGTATTGCCCACCTTGATCAGGCCCAAAACCTTGCTCGCCCATGCCGTTACTTTTGCCATGCTGAATCACCTGCGCTGTGTCGAAAACTTGCACTGTACACAAGCACGCTTGCCTGCTTGGTTCTTACCCTGGCAGGCAGGCACACGCCGTTGATCTGCCCTCGATCCATTTCACACCTGTCACACCATGCCTGATCGTCACTTTTCAAAGCCACTCGCACCCACCAAGGTTTGCCGTTTGCTGTTGGCCCTTTCCATGCTGTGGTCAACAGCCCATGCCGCAGACATCCGCGACACGGCTTGCAAGACCACCGCCGAATGCAGGGCTGAAGCGGCCAAACTCAGCGGTGGCCTGACCCGCGACGCCACCAGTGCCAGGGCGCAAAAGCAAGACCAGTTTTACTGGATAGGCCGCATCAACATGGCGTCGACCGTGATGTTGCTCGAACAGGGCATCATTGCCCCCAAACTGGGCAAACCCATTGCCGAAGGGGTGCTGCATTCGATCCGGCAAGCCGATGAGCCTCAAGGCAAACGCCCTCTGGACGTGTTGCAGATCGAGCGCATCATTTCTGAAAAAGCGGGGCCCGAGGCCACGCTGATCCATTCCGGGCGCAGCCGCCAAGACATGTTGGCAACCTACCGGGTGGCCGAGTTGCGCACGGCCATGCTGGACACTGCCGACGCGTTGCTGCAAGCCCGCCAGACGCTGATCGACTTTGCTGCCCAGAATGTCGACACCTACGTGCCCGCATACACCAACGGCGTGCAAGCTCAGCCTGTGAGCTATGCGCATTACCTGCTGGCGTTTGCCGATTCGTTTGCACGAGACAGTCAGCGTATCCGCGAGTTGTATGCCCGCCTTAACCTCAGCCCCATGGGCACGGCTGTGTTGGCCAATTCAAGCTGGCCACTGAACCGAGAACGCCTGGCTGCGCTGTTGGGCTTTGACGGCTTGGTGGTCAATTCATACGACGCCGGGCAGGTCATCACCTACGACGTGCCGATCGAAGCTGCGAACATCGTCGGGTCCGTCGCCATCCGGGTCGGGGCCATGCTGGAAGACGTGCACACCCAATATCACCAAAGCCGCCCGTGGATCTTGCTGGACAACAGCCAGACTTACACCAGCAGTGCCATGCCGCAAAAGCAAAACCCCGGCATCATCCAAGGTGCCCGCATCAAAGCGACCGACGTGGTGGCCCTGGCGCATTGGGCCACGCTGCGGGCACACAACGTGACCCCAGGCATGACCGATTACAAGCAATCGCCGCCACGCACGTTTGTGTCAGCCGTCGAGATGTTGAACCAGTTCAGCACGGTGCTCAAGGCGCTCAAGGTCGATCCCAAGCGTTCTCTGGAAGAGCTCAACGGGGACTGGACCACGTCCATGGAATTGGCTGAAACCTTGCAACGCCTGCACCAAGTGCCGTTTCGTGTGGGTCACCATTTCGCGAGCGAAGTGGTCATTGAAGCGCGCAAACAAGGTTGGCGGCCAGACCAGTTCCCTTACGCGCGGGCCGTGGCTTTGTACGCCGAGGCTGTGCGCAAAGATGGATTGCCTAACACGGTGCTGCCCTTGTCTGAGCCTGTGTTCAGGTCAACCTTGGCTCCCGATGACATGGTGCGGACCCGCGTGGGGGTGGGTGGGCCTCAGCCTGCAGAGGTCAAGCGCATGCTGGCGCTGGCCCGAGGCAGTTTGACACAGGACCGTGACTGGTTGGACTCAAGACAGAGCCGGTTGGTAGAGGCGGAAGCCGCGCTGAACACTGCTTTTTTCAAGCTGGTCGGCGCACCATGAGCGCGCCCATCATGGTCGATGGCACCGAGGTCTGGGTGAGCGGGCAGGGTGCAGACACGGTCGTGATGCTGCATGGCTGGCCAGATACGCACCACCTGTGGGATGCAACCGTTGCCGCGCTTCAGGGCCAACACCGCTGCGTGCGCTTCACCTTGCCAGGCTTTGATGTGGCCAAGCCTCCCCGCGGCACGCCGCTCGCCGACATGACGGCGTTGATCTTGAAGATTGTGGACGCCGTGAGCCCCGGAAAGGCGGTGACCCTGTTGATCCATGATTGGGGCTGTGTTTTTGGCTGCGAATTTGCCATGCGGCACCCAGACCGGGTCAGCCGCGTCGTGGCGGTGGACGTGGGTGACCACAGCAGCAAGGCTTTCTTGCGGTCACTGACCACCAAGGCCAAGTTGCAGATCATGGCTTACCAGCTGTGGCTGGCGCTGGCCTGGAAGATCGGCGGCGACCTGGGCACGCGCATGACGCGTGGCATGGCCCAAGCGTTGCGCTGCAAGTCAAACCCTGAACGGATGACTTGGCAAATGAACTACCCGTATGCGATGACATGGTTTGGCAGTCTGGGTGGTCTGAAACGGGCCGTGCCCCTGGCGTTGAAATGTCCGGTGCTGTTTTTGTACGGCAAACGCAAGCCGTTCATGTTCCATTCGCAAGCCTGGTTAGACACCTTGAACAGCCAACCCGGCAGCGGTTCGCAAGGCTTTGCCACGGGGCACTGGGTGATGGTGGATGACCCGACAGGTTTTCATGCTGCGGTCGCGACGTGGTTGTCATCTTCCGCCTGACCAGCGGCTTTGGCCTGTGCAATACTTTACGGCCGTTCCTTACCTTTCTTCTGCTTGGACCTTCGCATGAACACTCTGACCCGTCACTTCACCAGGTTTTGGGCTGGTGCCTTTTTGATCTTGTCACTGGGCCTGAGCTGGTCTGGTCTGGCTCAGGCGCAAGACAAAGTGGTGTACCACATTGACAACGCAGAAGCGCAGGCCACCAAAGGCTTGCGCAACATCCGTAACCATCTGGACGTGGCCCCTGATACCAAAATCACCGTGGTGACCCACGCTGATGGCGTGGACTTTTTGTTCCAAGATGCCAAAGACAAAAAGAACCCCAACATTGAATACGGTGCCTTGGTCAGTGCCCTCAAAGCCCGCGGCGTGACGTTCGAGGTGTGTGAGATCACCCTCAAAAACCGAGGCCTGAAGAAAGACCAATTCAGCATGGATGCCGATTTCACGCCTTCTGGGGTGGTGCGTGTGGCGCAGCTGCAGTCGCGCGAAAAATTCGCCTACATCAAACCCTGACCACCGTTAACCCTGACCACTGTTTCACAGAGATCCGCCATGCAATACCGAAATTTGGGCAACAGCAACCTCAAAGTCTCTGCCCTCTGCCTGGGCACCATGATGTTCGGTGACCAAACCGACAAAGCCGAGGCGGCACACATCGTGGCCGACGCCAAAGCCCAAGGCGTGAACTTCATCGACACCGCGGACGTGTACACCAACGGCGCGTCTGAAGCCATGCTGGGTGAGTTGCTGCAAGGCCAGCGCCACCAATGGGTGCTGGCGACCAAGCTGGGCAACAAGATGTCTGAGCTGACCAATGAAGGGGGCTATTCGCGCGCCTGGATGCTGCGTGAGGTGGAGTCCAGCCTTCAACGTTTGCAGACCGACCATCTGGACATTTTGTACCTGCACCGTGACTTCAATGGCAGCAACCTTGAAGAGCCCTTGCGGGCATTGAATGCCATGCTGCAAGCGGGCAAGATCCGTTATTGGGGTGTGTCCAACTTCAGGGGATGGCGCATTGCCGAGATGGTCCGCATCGCTGGCACATTGGGCATGCCCGGCCCCGTGGTCTGCCAGCCCTACTACAACCTGCTCAACCGCATGCCTGAAGTGGAAGTGCTGCCCGCTTGCAGCCACTATGGCATCGGCGTGGTGCCCTACAGCCCCGTTGCCCGAGGTGTGCTGACAGGCAAATACGCCCCAGGGCAAGCCCCTGCTGAAGGCTCTCGCGTGGCGCGTGGTGACAAGCGCATTGCAGAGACCGAGTTTCGTGAAGAGTCCTTGGTGATTGCCCAAAAGCTCAAAGCCCATGCCGAGGCCAAAGGCGTGTCATTGGCCCAATTTGCCACAGCCTGGGTGCTCGCAAACCGCGCCATCAGTTCTGTGATCGCCGGGCCGCGTACCTTGCAGCAGTGGCAAGACTATGCGCCTGCCTTGGGCTGCACCATCACTGCCGAAGATGAGTCCTTGGTCGACTCGTTTGTGCGCCCCGGCCATCCATCTACCCCCGGTTACAACGACCCGGCGTACCCCCTCAACGGGCGTCTCACGGCAGGGCGGTGAGCGCATGAAGGTTAAGGTGTCAGGCTTGGCCTCGTTGGGCGGGCTGGTGTATTCCACTGAGGCAGGCCGGATGTGCCCCGATTGTCGCCAGCCGGTCGCGCAATGCGTCTGCAAAGCCAACGCTGCGGCCGCCGCTGTGCCTGTGGGTGATGGTGTGGTGCGGGTCTCACGCGAAACCAAAGGCCGAGGTGGCAAGGCGGTCACGCTGGTGAAAGGGGTGCCGCTGGACTTGGCTGGCCTCACGGCCTTAGGCAAACAACTGAAGTCCGCCTGCGGCAGCGGCGGCACCGTGAAAGAGGGTGTGATTGAGGTGCAGGGTGACCACTGCGACAAGGTCATCGCGGCCTTGCAAGGGCACGGCTACAAAGTGAAGCGAGCAGGGGGATAGCGCCCTGCCTTCGAGACGCTTCGACGCCTCTGTCAGAAGGTCTCCCAATCATCGGCAGCCGCTGACACGGCTGCTGTCGCCGTTGGTGGCGTGGTGGTGGTTACTGCGTAAGCAAAGAGGCTGCTGCCCGCTGCCAAGGCGGCCACCACAGGTTGTTTTACCCGCGTGGGCAACTTGGTGGGCGTGCTGCTCCGGCTGACTGGACGTGCTGCCGTCTGGCTCGTTGGCGCAATGACCTCCAACACGCGGGCAGGCTCGTTCGCCAGTTTGAACACGGCCACGGCCCCCACCAGGTCTTGCGCTTGGTTTCTGAGACTGGTTGCCGCTGCTGCCATCTCTTCCACCAGGGCGGCATTTTGTTGCGTCACTTGGTCCATCTGCGTGACAGCATCACCAACCTGTGTCACCCCCAAACTTTGTTCACTGCTGGCGGAGCTGATTTCGCTCATGATGTCGGTCACCCGACGGATGCTGGTGACCACCTCTTCCATGGTGTTACCCGCCAAATCAACCAGGGTCGTGCCGCGCTCTACGCGCTCGACGCTGTCACCAATCAAGGCTTTGATCTCTTTGGCGGCGTTGGCGCTGCGGCTGGCCAGGTTGCGCACTTCAGACGCCACCACGGCAAAGCCACGGCCTTGTTCCCCTGCTCGAGCGGCTTCTACGGCTGCATTCAGCGCAAGGATGTTGGTCTGGAAGGCGATGCCATCGATCACGCTGATGATGTC
>CAZHDP010000019.1:0-19527 GCA_964531605.1 uncultured Burkholderiaceae bacterium
CCATCATCATCGACTGTTCCACCGCAGTGCCGTCCAGCACCGAAAAGGTGGCCCAAGCCGTGATCGCTGCAGGGGGCCTGTTTTTGGACTCCCCGATGACACGGACCCCCAAAGAAGCGGCTGAAGGTCGCCTGAATTTGCTGGTGGGCGGCGACGCCGCGCTGTTTGAGCGCTGCTTGCCTCTCTTGAAATGCTTTGCCGAAAACGTCACGCACGCAGGCCCCATCGGTGCAGGTCATCGCATGAAGCTGCTGCACAACTACGTGTCCCTGGGGTCGGTGGCCCTGCTGGCCGAAGCCGCCGCCTGCGCCGAGCGCGCAGGCGTCAACGCGCAGACCTTTGTGGACGTGTTGGCCGTCGGTGGCGGCTGGGGTGCGCCGTTGGAGAGGCTCAAGCCTTTCTTGCTGGCAGGTGACCCGAACGGTTTGCGCTTCAGCATCGCCAATGCCTTGAAAGACCTGACGTACTACAACGCCATGGCCAGCGACACACAGGCTGACCACACGATTGCCGAGGCGGTGAAACACACACTGACCCAGGCCACACAAGAGGGTGACCCGAACGATTTGGTCCCGCTGCTGATTCCACGCTTGGTGGCCCGCAAGGCTTCGTGAACCCGAGATCCTCATGACCCCTTACAACATCGTCACCATCGACGGCGACGGCATCGGCCCTGAAGTCTGCCAATCAGCAGTGCAAGTCTTGCGCGAAGCGTGTGGCGCAGACCTGCTGCGCTTTACCGCCCACGACGGCGGCGCCACGCATTACCAAAAGACCGGCCAAGTCTTGCCCCCAGACACCTATGAGGCTTGCCGTACGTCACATGCCATCCTGCATGGCGCGGCAGGTTTACCGGGGGTCACTTACCCAGACGGCACCGAAGTCGGCAACGACTTGCACTTGCAGTTGCGCTTCAAGCTCGACCTGTTCGCCAATGTGCGGCCCATTCGCCTGTACAAGGGCGTCAAATCACCGCTGTCAGACTGGAAAGCGGGTCAAATTGACTACGTGATCGTGCGTGAGAACACCGAAGGCCTCTACGCCAGCCGTGGCGCGGGCGTGGTGCTGCGCAACGAACTGGCCACCGACTCGTTGGTGATCACCCGCAAAGGCGTTGAACGCGTGGCCAAATTTTCACTGGACTTGGCACGCCGACGCAACGGTGCCCCCCGTGACGGCAAAAAGCGCATGACGGTGTGCGACAAGGCCAACATCTTGCGCAGCTACGCCTTCTTTCGCGCCGTGTGCCAAGAGGTCGCCCAGGACTACCCTGACGTGGACATTGACTACGCCTACGCCGACGCCATCACGGTGCACATGCTCAAGAAGCCTGACTTCTACGATGTGATCGTGGCTGAAAACATGTTCGGCGACATCATTTCCGACTTGGGTGCAGGCACCGTGGGCGGCCTGGGCATTGCGGCTTCGGCAGAACTGGGCTTGACCCATGGCCTGTTCCAAGGCGCACACGGATCAGCGCCGGACATCGCCGGCCAAGACCTGGCAAGCCCGCTGGCGACCATCCTCTCTGGGGCATTGATGCTGCGCTGGCTCGGTGATCAACAGGGTGATGAGGCGTTGCGCAGCGCCGCAGACCGCGTCGAAAAAGCGGTAGAAGACATGCTGGAAAACGGTGACGCCGTGCCGCATGACCAAGGGGGAACAGCCCGCTGCAGCGAAGTGACCGCAGCGGTGTGTCGGCGACTGCGCTGACCCGCAGACGGCGTAGTAACTTCAGGCGCGCAAGTCGAGCAGGCGACGCGCTTCTGAGGCCACGGCTTCTGGCGTGATGCCAAACAAGCGATACAGCGCGTCAGCAGCCCCAGAAGCACCAAAGCCTGTCATGCCCACAAAGGTGCCCCAGGCGCCAAGGTACTGGTCCCAACCCAAGGAAACCGCGGCTTCCACACCCACTCGCACGGTGTGCTCACCCAGCACCGCTGCCCGATAGAGCGGGTCTTGCTGGTTGAACAACTCCCAGCAAGGCATCGACACCACCGCCGTGCCAATGCCCACCGACTCCAGCTGCGCGCGGGCTTGCGCGGCGATCAAGACCTCCGACCCTGTGGCCAACAACGTGACACGGCGCGGCCCGCAACTCGCCTCGCTCAACACGTACGCGCCGCGGCTGCTGAGGTTGTCTGCCGTGTACTGCGGTCGCACCAGCGGCAAAGCTTGCCGGGCAAACACCATGCTCACCGGACCTGTTTGATGGGCCATTGCCAAGGCCCAGCATTCGGCAGCCTCTGCCGCATCGGCAGGGCGCATCACCAGCATGTTGGGCATGGCCCGCAGTGAAGCCAGGATTTCCACGGGTTGATGGGTGGGACCGTTTTTGCCCACCCCGATCGAGTCGTGGCTGAACACGTATTTCACCGGCAGGCCCATCAACGCCGCCATGCGCATGGCCGGGCGCTGGTAATCCGAGAACGCCAGGTAGGTCACGCTCAGTGCCAACACGCCGCCGTGAGCGGCCATGCCGTTGGCCATCGACCCCATCACGTGCTCGCGCACACCACAATGCACGTAGGCACCATGCCGGTCTTGCGCAGTGAATGCCGTCAAACTGCGTTTGTGGCTGGTGGGGGCCTCCAAATCAGCACAAGCGACCATGCGCTCGGGGAACACCGGGGTGAGCACATCGTTGATGTCGGCAGAGATCAAAATACCGCCCTGCCCCTCGGGTCGGTCAAACGAGGCCTGTTTGTAACGCTCCAGCACCGCTTGCCACCCCTCAGGCAACTCACCGCGCATCACGCGTTCGAATTCAGCCCGATGGGCTGGAGGCAAAGCCGCCAAGCGGGCCTGCCAGGCGGCATGAACAGGCACACCTCGTTGACCCGCTTCGCGCCAGCACGACAGGGTGTCTGCAGGCACGTCAAACGGGGCATGGGGCCAGTTCATCAGCTCGCGGGCCGCAGCAGCATCCTCAGCGTACAGGCGAGCGCTGTGCCCACCACGCTGGCCTTGGAGGCGGGCCAGTCCTTTGGCAATCACCGTCCGACAGGCGATCATCGATGGCCTGGGATCAGCACGCGCCGCGTCCAATGCGCGCGACACGGCGTCGATGTCGTGCCCATCCACTTCCACCACGTGCCAGTCGGCCACGCGAAAGCGTTGGGCCACATCTTCGCTGATGGACAGGGTCGTGCTGCCATCGTCGGTGATCTGGTTGTCGTCCCACAGCAAGACGAGTTTGGACAGGCGCAGGTGCCCCGCCAGTGAGATCATTTCCTGGCCGACCCCTTCTTGCAGACAGCCATCGCCCACGAACGCGTAAGTGAAATGGTCGATCAAACCAGGGCCAAAACGGGCGTTGAGGTAAGCCTCGGCCACGGCCATGCCAAAGGCGTTGGCGATGCCTTGCCCGAGTGGACCCGTGGTCACTTCGATCCCGGAACAGGGGTCGAACTCGGGGTGTCCCGCGCAGTGCGAACCCAAGGTGCGAAAGTCGCGTATCTGGTCCAGCGAGATGCGGTCATAGCCTGTGAGGTACAGCAAGGCATACAACAACATGGAGCCATGGCCATTGGAGAGCACGACCCGGTCGCGGTCCCACCAGGTGGGTTGTTCAGGGTTGAATTTCAGGTGCCGTGTGTAGAGTGCCGTGGCGATTTCTGCCATGCCCAGGGGAACGCCCTGGTGCCCTTCTTCGGCTCGCACGATGGCGTCGATGGCCAGAAAGCGGATGGCGTTGGCCAGGTCTTGTTGGGGATGTTCGGTCATGAATAGGGCGGCATGCCACACCAAGGTGCGACACACTTGTCTCCGCAAGGATCGTTGATATCCAGGCGATTCTTGCTACCCGATCAGTTGAAGACAAGCGAATAAATTTCAGGCATTGTTGAATACCTGTCATCTATCTGCTTGCCAGGTTCACGCCTTTTTGACGCTTCGACGTGCCTTTGCGGGCTGCGCGCGGGCCTCTTCGCGCAACCACTCCACAAAACTCAGGACCTCTGGCCGCGAGGCGTGGCGCGCCGGGTACACAATGAAATGCGCCTTCACCTCCAGGCTCAACTTCTCGTCCAGCACCGGCTGCAAACGGCCAGCAGCAATGTGGTCGGCGCCGATGGTGGCACTTTCCAAGGCGATGCCCATGCCCTGTACCGCGGCATCCAGGCTCATCATCGCGCGGTCGAAACGCAAGGCAAAACGCTCGGGGCGCTGCTTGCGTCCAAAGCGGTCAAACCATTCGGGCCACTGGGCCACATTGACACTGGATTGGATGAGCGGCACCTGCAGCAAATCTGCAGGGGTGCGGATCTGGTGACGCTGAATAAACGAGGGGCTGGCCAGGGGCAAGACCCGTTCCGTGAACACGGGCTCGACATGCAGATCAGACCAGTTGCCCAAACCGTAGCGGATGTCGATGTCCATCTGACCGATTTGAAAGTCCGAGTGGACATGCGAGGCCGAGAGCACCAAAGAAACCCCCGGGTGTTGCTCTGCAAAACGGGTGATGCGCGGCATCAGCCACAGGCTGGCAAAGCTGGGGCTGCTGTGCACGTACAAGGTGTCTTGCACCCCATGGCGCAGATCATCTGTGGCCGAGTTGATCGCCCCCAACGCACTGCCCACCCGCTGCAAGTAACTTTGCCCTGCTGGCGTGATCTCAACCCCTCGGGTGGAACGCTCAAACAGCCGCAGACCCAGCAACTCTTCAAGCCGCGCCACCTGATGGCTCACCGCCGAGGGCGTCAGGTGCAACTCTGCTGCCGCCAGGGAAAAGCTTTTGCGCCGGGCAATGGCTTCGAAGGCTTGAAGAGAGGTCAGTGGAGGGATCATGGTGATGTGAAAAAATTTTGAATATTGCACCGCAACATGAACAACATTCACAAGTCATTGAGATTTTATCGTTTGTCAACAGCAGCGCCACTGCGCAGAATCCGGCCACTTTCATTCATGAGCCCAACTTAAGGAGACAGGCATGTTGTTAAAAGGCAAGGTCGCGGTGATCACAGGTGGTGCAGGCCTCAATGGCTTGGGTTTTGCCACGGCAAAAATGATGGCGGAACAAGGCGCGACAGTGGCCATTCTGGACCTTGAAGTGGCAAACCCGCAAGCAGCTGCAGCTCGACTGGGTGCCCAGCATCTGGGGCTGGTAGCCAACGTGATTGACAAAGCATCATGTGAGGCAGCTGCGGCGGCGATCAAGGCCAAATTGGGCCGCATTGACATCCTGGTAAACAACGCAGGCATCACGCAACCTGCCAAGTTTTTGGAAATCACGGGTCCGGACTATGAACGCATCATGGACGTGAGCTTGCGCGGCACGCTCTACGCGTCGCAAGCCGTGCTGCCCACCATGCTGGAGCAGCAAAGTGGTTCCATCGTATGCATTTCATCGGTGTCCGCACAACGCGGCGGCGGCATCCTGGGCGGACCACATTACTCTGCAGCCAAAGCCGGGGTGCTGGGCCTGGCGCGCGCCATGGCCCGCGAATACGGCGGCAGCAACATCCGCGTCAATTGCGTGACCCCCGGCCTGATCGCCACCGACATCAACAAAGGCAAGATCCCTGACGACAAACGCCAAGGCATCTTGGATGGCATCCCGCTGGCCCGCATTGGCGAGCCGAACGACGTGGCAGGTTGCGTGGTGTTTTTGGCCAGCGACCTGTCCAAATACTGCACGGGCGTCACCCTCGATGTGAACGGTGGCATGTTGATCCACTGACCGTTCATTCAAAGCGAATCCCAAGCGCATTCCAAGTTCCCGCCATCCACAACACAGATCCATCCACAGGAGACAACACATGACACGCATTCAACACCTTCGCCGCACCTTGCTTGGCACAGCCTTGCTCGCCGCCGCATCCCTGGCTTCTGCGCAGTCCACCGTGAAACTGACCTTGGGCCACGGTGCCGCACCGGGCAATCCACGGCACGAAGCGGCTGTCAAGTTCGCAGAGACGGTCAAGGCCAAAACGAATGGCCGCGTCGAGATTCAAGTGGCGCACTCTGCCCAGTTGGGTGACGATGCAGCGATGGTGACAGCCCTGCGCTCAGGCACCTTGGACATGTCGGCCAACAGCCAGGGCGCCATCGCCAGCGTGGTACCTGAGTACGCGGCCCTGGGCATGCCCTTCCTGTTTGGCGATGTGCAAAAGGCCTGGCAGGTGATGGACGGCCCCATCGGCAAAGAACTCGCCGACAAAAGCGCCGCCAAAGGCATGGTGCTCTTGGGCCTGTGGGACAACGGCATCCGCCACATGTCCAACAGCAAACGGCCACTGCGCTCACCTGCAGACCTGAAGGGCCTGAAGATGCGCACGCCGCCAGACGCCGTGACCGTGGACATCATGCAAGCCATGGGTGCCGATGCGCAGCAGATCAAGTTTTCAGAGTTGTACGTGGCCTTGCAACAAGGCGTGGTGGATGGCCAAGAAAATCCACTGACCAACATCGCTTCAGCCAAACTGTATGAAGTACAGAAGTACATTTCGCTCAGCGGCCACAAATACGAATCCACCCCCTTCTTGATGAGCAAGCGTTCTTGGGATCGCCTGTCTGCGGCTGACCAAAAAGTCTTTCAAGAAGCCTCTGCTGAAGCCACGCAAATGCAGCGTCGCCTGAACAAAGAGGCTGACGAGAAATTGGTTGCCGAGTTGAAATCAAAGGGCACGCAAATCGACACGGTTGACCGTACTGCGTTCATGGAAGCGTCCAAATCGGTGTACACCAAGTGGTCCAGCAGCCCCATCGGTGACTTCGTCAATCGCGTGGTTCAGCAAGCCCGCTGATCTGCCTGAGCATCTTTTTCTCCATGACCCTGGCCTCGCTGGCGCCGAAGGCGCCTGGCGGGGCCTGAAGGCTACCTTATGAATTCACTTCTTCAAGCGGTCGATGCAGGCATTGCCTGGGCGTGTCGCGTGGTGTTGTACATCACTCTGACCACGGTTTTTTTGATCCTGAGCATCAATGTCGCCCTGCGCTATGCCGCAGGCTCCAGCCTGGCCTGGGCATCGGAACTGCCTGAACTGATGTTCCCCTGGATGATCATGGCCGGTGTGATTTTGGCGGCCCAACACGGCTCGCACATTGCGGTGGTCATCCTCACTCAAAAGCTGGGCGCCGCGCGCCGCTGGGTGCTCACTGGCGGCTCACTGGTGGTGGCCGGTCTGTATGCAGGCCTCGCCATCACGGCTTGGCCTGTGTTTGAAATCGCAGCTGACGAACGCACCCCCATCATGCAGGTGCCAGGCTCGGTGAGCGTGGGCTGCTTGTTGCTCGGCTTCGCGATGCTGGCAGTGGTCACGGTGTGTCGCCTGCCACTCGTGTGGCAATCGGTGGACAGCACAGGACAGGACACCGCGCAAGACGAAGGAGCTTCAACATGACCACACTGATCATTGGCCTGTTCATCCTGGCCGCACTCACATCCATCCCGATTGCGCACTCTTTGGTGCTGGCCTCGGTGTGTGGCCTGTTGATCATTGACCGTGTGCCAGTCCACCTCGCGGTGGAACAAATGCTGTCGCAAACACAGAGCTTCCCGCTGATCGCCATTCCGTTCTTCATGATGACGGGCACCTTGATGGTGAGCGGCAAACTGGGACAAAGCCTGGTCAATTTGTTGACCATGATGATTGGCCGAGTGCATGGTGGCCCCGCGCAGGTGGGGGTGCTGTCGTCCACCATTTTTGGTGGCGTGTCGGGTTCTGCCGTGGCCGATGCTTCTGCCATTGGTTCCATGTTGATCCCTTGGCTGAAAAAGCTCGGCTACCCTGCACCGTTTGCAGCGGGCACGTTGGCCGCCGCCGCCACCATTGACATTTTGATCCCCCCATCGATCCCAATGATCGTGTATGCCCTGGTGTCAGGGGCGTCCATCGGCGCATTGTTTGTGGCGGGCATCTTGCCTGGCCTGTTGATGTGTGGTGGCTTCATGGCCGTGTGCTACGTGCAGGGTCGCCGCCGCAACTTCCCGCGTGACACGACCCCGTTTGAGTGGCCTGCTTTCTGGCACCAATTGATGCACGCTGGCCCAGCGTTGGCCATGCCCGTGCTCATCATCATCTTCTTGCGCTTTGGCATCGCCACCCCCACCGAGGTCAGCGTGATGTCCACCTTGTATGCCTTGGTGGTGTCGGGTGTGGTGTACCGCGACTTGACGGTGGCCAAACTGAAATCTGCGTCCATTGAAGCGGGCATTTCCACCGGCGTGGTGCTGTTGATCATCATGGCGTCCAGCGTGGTGGGCTGGATCGTGACTTACGAACAACTGCCTGCAGAGTTCACCCGTTATGCCAAAGAGACTTTGCAATCGCCTTGGTTGATCATCCTGGCGATGAACCTGATCATGTTGATCACCGGCATGTTCATTGACTTGCCAGCGGCCGTGCTCTTGCTCACCCCCATGTTCGTGCCATTGGCTTCAGCGGTGGGCATGGATTCGATCCAACTCGGCATCATGATGATCATCAACCTGTCCATCGGTCTGTACCACCCCCCGATTGGCACCACGCTGTTCATCACCAGTTCCATTGCCAAAGTGCGCATTGGGGACGTGGTGATGGAGTTGATACCGTTCTACGTGGTCGCCATTGGCTTGCTGCTGGCCTTTGCTTACCTGCCTTGGCTCACCCTGCGCTGAGCAACCACCGTGCCTGTCAATCCCACGTTGTCCGTGTCGCTGGCCAGCTACGATGGCCACGAGCCCGTGCAGGCTTTGGCGAGCCTGGCCAGTGTGGGCGCAACCCACGCGGAGCCAAGTTACCGCACATGCGGGGAACCGTTTGACGAGTCGGCCTTCTCAAGCACCCAGGCACGGCGCCTGTCCGGCGCGTTCAGGGCCAGCGGTTTGCAATGCAACACCGTCTTTGCAGACCTGGATTTGATCGCGCCCGAGGCCCTGGCCGGTTTGCGGCGGCGTCTCGACTTTGTGGCCGAGCTGGGTGGGACGCACCTGATGGTGCCCGCCACAGCGGCCCATGACAGGCGACGCGCCCTCAAGGCGCTGAGCGCCTTGTCGCCGCACATCGAAACGCTCGGCTTGCATGTGGCCTTGTCCCCAGGGCTCGCCACAGGTCCGCAGGGCTTGCCAGAGACCGTTGACCTGATCGCCATGGCCCACCTGCCCTGGTTGGGCTTGGACTTCAGAACCGATCAGGCGGCCCAGGCACAGCCTGGCTTGAACGTGGCAGATCAGCTGGATGCGGTGTTGAACCACTGCATGCACGTGCACCTGTGCGACGTTCGCCCGCAAGACGGCTGGTTTCCGGTGCCTTTGGGCAAAGGGTGTGTGGGAGGCGATCAGGTCTTGCACCAGGTGGCGCACCGCCCTCGCCCCCTCACCGTGGATTTACCCCTGCGCCTGCACCGCAGCCGAACAGGGCAACTGCGGCGTGCACCCTACCGAGTGCCCTTGGGCGACATTGAAGCGGCGGTCAAACACAGTTTGGCCTTTGTCAGCGCCCACCTCTCTTCTCGTTTTTTTCATTGATCAGAACATCGCATGTCAAACCTCAAGGAACTGGCCCAAACGGCCTACCGCATTCGCCGCTACGCCCTGCGCATGGGTGAAGTACAAGGACAAGGCTACATCGGCCAGGCACTGGGCTATGCCGACGTGCTGGCCGTGGCCTACGGTCACGCGCTGAACCTGCGCCCAGAAGATCCGCATTGGGAAGGCCGAGACCGCTTTTTGCTGTCGCACGGTCACTACGCCATTGCTTTTTATGCCGCGTTGATCGAGGCCAAAGTCATCCCTGAGTCGGAGCTGGAAACCTACGGCAGCGATGACAGCCGCCTGCCGATGTCGGGCATGGCGTCGTACACCCCAGGCATGGAAATCTCAGGGGGGTCTCTGGGTCAGGGCTTGCCCATCGCGGTGGGCATGGCCTTGGCCTTGCGCCACAAGCGCAACCCGGCTTTTGTCTACAACTCGATGTCAGACGGTGAGCTGGACGAGGGCTCCACCTGGGAGGCCGCGATGGGCGCCGCACACCACGGCCTGTCCAACTTGATTTGCATCGTGGACAACAACAACCAGCAAGCCGATGGCCCGTCCAGCAAAGTGCTGGGCTTTGAACCCTTGGCCGACAAATGGGCCTCGTTTGGCTGGCACGTGCAACGTGTCAACGGCAATGACTTGGCCGCCGTGTTGCAGGCCTTTGACACCGCTCGGCACCTCACCGATGCCAAGCCGCGCGTGATCTTGTGTGACACGCTGATGGGCAAGGGTGTGCCCTTCCTGGAAACCCGAGAGAAAAACCACTTCATCCGCGTCGATCCGCCCGAATGGCAGCAAGCCATCGCTGTGTTGGACCAATCTCAAGCCTGAGGAGTTGCCCCCATGAATGCCGTGACCGACAAAAAGCCCCGCCTGACCACCTCCGCGATGATCGCGTCAATTGCCTCTGAGGGGCAACGCGTGCAAGCCGCGCCTTTTGGCAAAGCCCTGGTGGCCTACGCCGCGCAACGACCCGACATCGTTGGCCTGTCTGCCGACTTGAGCAAATACACCGACATGCACCTGTTTGCACAGGCCTACCCCGAGCGGTTTTTCCAGATGGGCATGGCCGAACAGTTGCTGATGGCCGCCGCAGGCGGGATGGCCAAAGAGGGCCTGACACCCTTCGCCACCACCTATGCCGTGTTTGGCACGCGCCGGGCCTATGACTTCATTCACCAAGTGATTGCAGAAGAAAACCTGAACGTGAAGATCTGCTGTGCCTTGCCAGGTTTGACAACCGGCTATGGCCCCAGCCACCAGGCGACAGAAGACCTCGCCATGATGCGTGCCATCCCAGGCCTGACCATCGTGGACCCGTGCGACGCGCTGGACATCGAACAAGCGGTGCCACAAATCGCGGCCCACCCAGGCCCGGTGTACATGCGCCTGTTGCGCGGGAACGTGCCACTGGTGCTGGACGAGTACGACTACACCTTCGAATTGGGCAAAGCGAAACTGCTGCAAAGCTTTGGGAATGGGGGCTCCGAAGTGCTGATCATCTCCAGCGGCTTCATGACCATGCGCTCATTGGAAGCCGCCAAGGCCTTGCAGGCGGACAAGGTCAATGTGGCCGTGTTGCACGTGCCCACCATCAAGCCATTGGACGAGGCCACCATCCTGCGTGAAGTTGCCCGTCCAGGCCGCCTCGTGGTGGTGGCAGAAAACCACTCGGTCATCGGTGGCTTGGGTGAGGCCGTGGCGGGGTTGCTCTTGCGTGAAGGCGTGATCCCCTCCAAGTTCCGCATGCTGGGCCTGCCCGACGCCTTTTTGGACGCCGGGGCACTGCCCACTTTGCACGACCGCTACGGGATTTCGACCGAGAAGGTGGTGGCTACGCTGAAAGGCTGGCTGGGTTGATCGACATCAGGTGGCGCTGCCGGGCCCGCACACCGGCAGGCCCGCCACAGGCATTGCGGTGAACAGCACCTGCCCCGCCGTGGAATCGGTCACATAGAGGCCTCGGCGATCAGCGCAGGCGTCGCCCGATGAGGACGGACCGAAGGCCAGATTGGTCAAGGAGTGGCCGCTCGGGCCGCGCAAAATTTCCACTGGCTCAGCCAGCCGGTTCAGCACCCACACATAACCCAGGCCTGGGTTCGCCACCAACAAGCGACCCTCTTGGTCCATGGCCAAGCCATCGGGACCACTGGGGCCTTGCGAGGTGAAAAACTGCCCGGCCTTGGCCACACTGCCATCAGCCTGCAAGGGCATGCGCCAAACGCAATTGCCCCGCGTGGCCGCAACGAACAGGAATTTTTCGTCCGGCGACAACACGATGCCGTTGGGGCTGGGCACGTTGCTGAGCAGCAGATCCAAACGACCATCGCGCCCCAGGCGGTACACCCGCCCCGTGGGGTCATGCAAGCCGGTTTGCCCTTGGTCGGTGAAATACAGGTTGCCCTGGGTATCGAACGTGAGGTCATTCACGCCCTTGAACTGCTCCGTGTTGCGTCGGGCCAGAAAGGGGCGAACCTTGCCCTCGCACAAGTCCAAGACCACCAAGCCGTTTTTGTAATCGGTGATCAGCAGTTCGGTGTCGCTCAAGAACTTCATGCCGTTGGGTTCACCATCCCACTCGCCCGCGAGGTCCCAAGCGCCTTGGCGGTCAATCCGAAAAACACGGCCATGAGGGATGTCGGTCACGTACAGGTTGCCCAGGGCGTCGAACACCGGTCCTTCCAAAAAGGAGTCGATGCACCGCCCCCCTTGGTTCGCATCGGCCCACACCGTGCGCTGGTCTTTGCGGCGAAAGCGATCGGGCATCGTCGTGAAGACGTCTAGGGTGCGGACCACGGGTGGATTCAGAAGAAACATGGCTGCGTTCAGTCGATGGTGATGTTGGCTTCACGGACGATGCGACCCCATTTTTCCGTGTCGCGCTGGGTCCATGCCGTGACCTCTTCCGGCGTACTGGATTGCAATTCGATGCCATGTGGCTCGATTTTGGCCTCCATCGCCGGGTCTTTCAGCACGCGCTGCAAAGCGGCGTTGATGCGTTCGACCACTGGGGTGGGCGTGGCCAGGGGCGCGTACATGGCATACCAGGTGGTGTAGTCGAAGCCGGGCAGCGTTGCCGACATCAAGGGCAGCGCTTTGGTGGCGGGCGACACGCTGGCAGAGGTTACGGCAATGACCCGCACGTAGCCCTTTTCTGCCACGCCCTGGAGGGATGGCAGGCTGCTGAACATCGCACTGACCTGGCCAGATACCAAATCGTTGACGGCGGCAGCACTGCCCTTGTAGGGCACGTGCAGGACATCGGTCTTGGACAGGGCTTTGAACATCTCCATGCCCAAGTGTGCTGTACCGCCCGTGCCTGCCGACGCAAAGCTGACTTTGCCAGGGTTGGCACGTGCATGGTCCACCAGTTCTTTCACTGATTTCACCGGCAGTTTGGCCGAGACCACCAAGACATGCGGGCTGGTCGAGACCGTGCTGACAGGTCTCAGCTTGGCCAACAGATCGGCGCCACCATGCTTGCTGAGCATGGGTTGCAACACGGTGTTGCCAACGGCTGCCATCAGCAGCGTGTGGCCATCCGCCTCGGCACGGGCCACCGCGCCCAGCGCGTTCACGCCCATGGCACCGCCTTGGTTTTCAACCACCACGGACTGCTTGAGGTCGGCAGCGAGCTTTTGCGCCAGCTCGCGGGCCACCACATCAGCAGGCCCACCTGCGGCATAGGGAACCACCAGCTTGATCGGTTTGCTTGGCCAACGCGGCGGTGCCGTTTGCGCCAGGGTCGGCCCCGCCGTGCCCAGCCAGGCCAAGACCGCCAGCGTGGCCAGTGTTTCTCGACGTGCAGCAACGAAAAGGCCCGCGGTGCGGCGCGGGGTTGGCAGCGGTGTCATGGCGTATCCGATCTCGTGAGGTGTGTTCAGATTGAAGGGTTCGTGGGCCCTCATTCTGCTTTCAGATTCAGGTCGCGGGCAATGTCGGCGTACAGCGCGGCCTCGCGAGCCACTTGCGCTGCGAAGCGTTCACCGCAGACCACGCGCGGCTCCATGCCCAGTGCGCGTAATTTTTCGACCTGTTGCGCAGATTTGCCAAAGCCCTGCGCTTCTTGCTCCCATTGCTTTTGAACCGTCAAGGGCAAGCCCTCTGGCGCGAGGATGCCGTACCAGGCATCAGCGGCGTAGCCCTTCACGCCGGCCTCTTCAAACGTGGGCACTTGCGGCAATGGCGCTGCACGTTGCGGGCTGGAAATGGCCAAGGCCTGCAGCTTGCCAGACAAGATGTGCGGCAACACCGACCCCAATGTGGCAAACGAGGCGTCGACCTGCCCGGACATCAGGTCCGTCACGGCAGGCGCAGCACCTTTGTACGGGATGTGCGTCATGCTGATGCCGGTCAATCGTGCAAACTGTTCGCTGTAAAAATGCCCCGAGCTGCCCAAGCCCGCCGTGGCATACGTGACCACACGGGGTTTGGCCTTGGCCTGGGCCACAAAATCGGCCAGTGTCTTGCTCTGCATCGACGGCCCCACCACCAACACCGTGGCGGCACTGGCCAGCGAACAAATGGGTCTGAACGATTTCACGGCGTCAAACTTGACACGGTTGCCGTACAGCGCGGGGATCATGGCATGGTTGGTGGCGCCAAACAGCAGGACATGGCCATCCGCGGGTGAGCTCGCCACCGCTTGCGCCGCCAAGATCGAGTTGGCGCCGGGCTTGTTGTCAACCACCACGGGTTGGCCCAGCTCCTTGCCAGCGGATTCCGCAAAGCTTCGGGCGACCACATCGGTCGGGCCACCTGCGGCAAATCCCACCACCAAATGAATGGGCTTGCTCGGCCAGCCAGGCACAGCACCTGGGCTTTGCGCCAAGGCACCGCTGTGGGCAAGCAAAGCTGCCGCAAACCCAGCGATGAAGGATGTTGTGATGCGAGAAAGCTTCATGGCTTGGCCTTCATTGCTTTTCAAACGCGGTATTGCCCGCGACCTTGCCCCAGAAAGCGGTCCTGTCGGCGAGTTGACGGGTAAACGTTGGTGCATCCCAATGGCCTGGCTCTGCGCCAATGCTGGCTGAATAGGCTTTCAATTCGGGCGTGGCCATGGCGATGGCCACCTCTTTTTGCAGACGGGCAATCACGTCTTGCGGTGTGCCTTTGGGAGCCCACAGGCCGGTGAAGTTGATGACCCCAAAGTCTTTGACACCTGCTTCGGCAAAGGTGGGCACATCCGGCAAAGAGGCCAGGCGCTTGTCGCCGCTGACGGCCAGCAATCGGAGTTTGCCGCCTTTGACCTGCCCCATCACCCCAGGTGTGGAAGCGATCTGAAAGTCGATGCTGCCACCCAGCAGGGCCAAGGTGGCTTCACCTGCACCTTTGTAGGGAATGTGCATGAAGTTCACCCCCGTGGCGATGCCCAAGGCCTCGCTGGCAAAGTGGGGCGTGGTGCCTGCACCACCCGTTCCATAGGTGACCCGGTTGGCCTGCGCCTTGCCCGCGCTCACCAGATCGGCCAAGGTTTTGTATTTGCCGTCCTCTTTGGCCACCACGGCCATCGGCGCGAACACAAAGGCGGCGGCGGGCTGCAGATCGGTTGCGGGGTCAAAAGGCAGCTTCTTGAAGATGTGCGGCATCAAGGCATAGGTGGTGTCGTTGGCTAGCAGGGTGTAGCCGTCTGCCGGTGCCTGCACAACCTGGGTGCTGCCGATGGTGCCGGTGGCACCGGCTTTGTTCTCGATGAAGAAGCTTTGCCCGGTGAGCTCTGTGAGCTTTTGCGCCATTTTTCGCGTCACCGCGTCCACCGCGCCACCCGGCGCATACGGCACCACGATCTTCACGGGCTTGTGGGGCCAGGGGGCAGGCGTCTGGGCCCAGACTGGGGCAGAAAATGCTATCAAAACCGCAGCAAACTTTGCATACAGGGATTGCGGCAGAAGAGGATTTTTTGATGTATTCAAGGGCATGGTGTCTCCGGTGTCTCCGTTAGGGGTCTGGGTGTGTCGGCAGGTTGTTACACCGTGGCAATGGGTGTGGCGGGTGACCCCACTGCACCCGGCAGGCGCAGGGGCGGCGCGGTCAACAGAAAACGGTTGCGCTGGTGCTGCCGCAGCCAGTGGGCCAGCTCGGTCAGGTACCAGAGTTCGCCCAGGTGGATGCCGTTCTTGAACAAGCAATGCTCATGCAAGGGCAATCGGGGCTGACGCAGCCGATTGGCGTGGCCGTCAACGGCTGGCGCGGTGGCCAGTTTGGGCACCACCAACTCCACCGCAGGGTTGTCGGCCAGCAGGCAGGCCAGGCGGGTGTCGGTGATCCAGTTCAACAGTTTGGCGTCGTGACCGTCCAGACCGCTGCCCGTGGCGTGCAGGTGGGCCACATCGGGCTGGCGGTTCATGGCCAAGAGCGTGTCGGCAAAGCCGGTGTGGAGGCACACCATGTCGCCTTGCGTCACCTCCACGCGGTCTGACTCCAGGATGCGCATCAAAGCGTCATAGCCCACGGCTTGCCGCTGGCGTCCCAGGTGGTGCTCGATGTCAATCATCACGCCTCGACCTTGAGCGCCATGCACTGCCAGGTGTTCAATGCCCATGACGACAGCTTGCGGACCGGGGTAACGCGCCCAAGGGGCCACCGGGTTCGGGTCTTCTAAGCCGGGGAGGATGTCAACGCCAGCGCGGTAGCCGTTGTAAAACACCGCCTCCGCCACGCCATCGCCATCGGCATCGAAATGGCTGCCCACGTGGGCGAAGCTGTCCCACTGGGTGCTGTACTGCAGGCTCATCAACAGCACGTCGTCATTGACCACGTCAGTCAGGTCGGCATCCTCTGACTGGTAAGACCAGCAGAAGCCTTGTTGACCCGCGCTCTTGCCGTCGCGCAGCACGCTGTAGCGCTGGGGTGGCATGCGGCGCGGGTTCATGGTCTGACCGCCTGGCACGTCCAACGGCAGCGAGAGGCAAAAGGTCTTGCCCTCGCGCACCTCGGCCACGCCTTCCAACACCTTGGCAGGCGTCACGTAGTTCATGCGGCCCCGCTGGTCATCGGGGCCAAATTCGCCCCAGTGGCTGCCGGGGGGCGATTGTTTCCAGCGCGGGCTGCTCATGGCCGGGCTGCCACTCAGGCGGTTGCGGTTTGCAACGCAGCCACGGTGTTCTTGGCGGCTGCGACACCCATGTTCACATAAGCGTCGCTGGTGACGCCACCAATGTGGGGGCTGAGCAGGATGCGGGCTTCGCCCTGGAAGACATGCGGTGCGGTGAAAGGCTCCACGGCAAAGCTGTCCAGCGCGGCCATGCTGACTTGCCCCGATTGCACTGCAGCCAACAGCGCGGGCTCGTCCACCAGGCCGCCACGTGCGGTGTTGACCAAGATCACGCCACGCTTGCACTGGGCCAACGTCGCGGCGTTGATCAACTGGCGGTTGTCGTCGGTCAAGGGGCAATGCAGCGACAGCGCATCCGATTCGCGCCACAGGGTGGCCAGGTCCACCGACTCGATGTAAGCAGGCAAGTTCTTGGCAAAAGGGTCAAAGCCGATCACGCGCATGCCGATGGCGTCGCACATCTTGGCGAAACGTTGGCCGATGGCGCCCAAGCCCAGCAGTCCGATGGTGCGGCCGCCCAGCTCCAGGCTTTTGTGCGTCGCTTTGTCCCAATGCCCTGCGTGCATGCGCTCATTGAGGTGAACCACTGACTTGGCGCAGGCCAGCAGCGAGGCCAAGGCCTGCTCGGCCACAGCGGCAGCGTTGGCTCCCACAGCGGCCGTCACGGCAATGCCGCGCGCCGCTGCAGCAGCCTTGTCGATGGTGTCGGTGCCGCTGCCATGTTTGGAGATGACTTTCAGCGAGGGCGCAGCGTCCATCAGCTCAGCGGGCACCTTGCCATAGCGAACAATGATGCCGACCGGGTCATGCTGACGGGCCAACGCCAGCAGGTCGTCAGTGGTGGGGGTTTTGCCTGCAAAGACAACGTCAAAATCCGTCAACAAAGCCAGCGCTTGTGGCGCCAAGTCTGCCGCGGTCACGAGGATGCAAGGCTTGCCGCTCACAGTGTTTCTCCTGCTTTCAGAACACCCGCCGTCACCAGCGAGGCGGTCAGCCATGGGGCAGCCGTGTCGCCTTGCTGGATCTGCGCGATGCGCTTGGCTTCGGCGGTGACCTTGTGGGCCGCCAGGGGTAACAGCGATTCGATCTTGTCGCGCTCCACCACGACCACACCGTCCGCATCGGCGCAAATGTAATCACCTGCGCAGACCGTCACGCCACCGCACGAAACGGGATGACCGATGCGGCCACCCACCTGTTTGGTTGGGCCATTGGGGTTGGTGCCCACGGAGAACACGGGAAAGCCCAGCTCTTCGAGCTCCAAGCTGTCACGGCAGGCGGCGTCCAGCACCACACCGGCCAGACCAAGTTTCTTGGCGGCGTTCATCATGATGGCGCCCATCAGCGCGCAGGTTTCGTCGCCTTTGCCATCCACCACCAGCACGTCACCGGGCTTGGCCAGCGACAGCGCGGCATGGATCATCAGGTTGTCACCCGGGCGAACCTCTACCGTGAACGCTGTGCCTGAAATCGTCATGTTGGGACGCAAGGCGCGGATGCGGCCGTGCATGGCGCCCCGACGTCCTGCCACGTCGGCAAAGATGGCGGGCTGGTACTGCGAGGCTTGCTTGACAACGTCAGCGCTCACGCGAGGAAAGTCTTTGATGATGTCGGGTTGGGTGTTGCTCATGAATGGCTTTCTCTGAAGAGGTGAATTGGGGCAGGAATGGGCGTGAATAAAGGCGTAAAGGAGGCCAACAGCGAGGAATCAATCGGCCTTGATGCCTGCGTCTTTGATGACCTTGCCCCACTTGGCGAGGTCGGCTTTCTGCACGTCGGCGAGTTGCTGGGGTGAGCTGCCCACCAGGGTGACGCCCAGCTTGTCGGCCATGGCGGCGATTTCGGGGTCTTTCAGTGCCAACACCACCTCTTGGTGGAGGCGTTGAACAATGGGTTTGGCCGTGCCAGCAGGGGCATACAGCGCTTGCCACTGTTCAACCACAAAGTCTTTGAAACCGGCTTGCGCCATGGTGGGAACTTCAGGCAAAGCCTTGAGGCGGCTGGCAGCGGTCACGGCCAACGCTTTGAGGCGCCCACTCTGGATGTGTGGCAACGCTGCTGCAACCGGTGCAAACATGAAGCTGGTGTGGCCCGCCAACACGTCTTGAATGGCCGGGGTGTCGCCCTTGTAGGGCACATGCGTCATGCGCACACCGGTTTGCATGGCCAGCAGTTCGCCTTGCATCTGCAAAATGGTGCCATTGCCGCCCGATGCAAAAGAGATGTCTTGGGGCTTGGCTTTGGCCGCACTCACCAGCTCTTCGGCATTGCGAAAAGGCAACGCTGCCCCTGCAACCAACACATGCGGGATCGTGCCGATCAGCGTGATGGGTTCAAACGCCTTGACGGCGTCGTAAGCCATGGCCGGGTTCAGGTTGGGGACGATCGCTTGCGGCCCAATGGATGTGCCGAGCAAGGTGAAGCCATCGGGGGCAGATTTGGCGACAAAGGCAGACCCGATGGTGCCCGTGGCGCCCGCCTTGTTGTCAACCACCACCGGGGTGCCCAAGGATTTGCCCAAGCGCTGCGCGATGGCGCGCCCGAGGATGTCTGTGCTGCCGCCGGGCGGATAAGGCACCACCCACGTGATGGCCTTGCCAGCAGGCCAACTGCCTTGGGCAAATACGCCTTGGCTGGCAAACGCAAGCCAAGACACCGCCGCGATGCAAAATGCTTTTCGGGTCAAGGGGTTCATGGTCTGCCTCAGTCCACTTTGGCACCAGATGCTTTGACCAACGGTGCCCAGCGCACCAGTTCCTGCCGAATCAGGTCACCGAGCACTTCAGGGCTGCCGCCAGACACATCGGCACCCTGTGCGCCCAGCTTTTGAACCACATCGGGCGCTTCAATGGCTTTGTTGAAAGCGGCATTCAGTTTGGTGACCGTCTCTTTGGGGATGCCGATTGGCCCCACCACACCAAACCACGTCACAGCATCGAAACCTTTGTAGCCTGACTCAGCCACGGTGGGCACCTGAGGCAAGTCATCTGATCGCTTCAGCGAGGTCACCGCAAGC